>DATIDZ010000050.1:0-11941 GCA_035456045.1 Caldimonas sp. | reverse complement strand
GAGAACTCGCCGGCGGTCAAGACCGACGCGTGCGTCGTCAACCACATCGTCAACGACATCAACATCCAGTGCCTGGCCTCGCAGCTGCCGGAGTTCATCACCGTCGACCTCGGCAGCCTCACCAAGGGCCAGTCGCTTCACGTGAGCGACATCCAGCTGCCGCCGGGGACCAAGGTCGTCACGCACGGCAAGCCGAATCCGGTGATCGTGTCGGCGAACGTGCAGGCGGCGGAAGTCGAGGAAGTCGCTCCGGCGCCCGTCGTCGCTGCCGCGGCACCCGCACCGACCAAGGCGAAGAAGACCGAGAAGCAGAACAAGAAGTAAGGCCCCTCGACGAGGGATCGAAGCCCCGCCTCGGCGGGGCTTTTTTGTGCGCGCGTCCTTCGATAATGGCGACACCATGATTCGACTCATCGCCGGCCTCGGCAACCCCGGCCCCGACTACGCAGCGACGCGGCACAACGCGGGCTTCTGGTTCGTCGACGCGCTCGCCGACCGCCTGCGGGTGTCGCTGTCGCCCGAGCGCGGCTACTTCGGCATGGCCGCTCGCGCGAACGTCGCCGGCCGGCCCGTGTGGCTGCTCGAGCCGACGACCTTCATGAACCTCTCCGGCAAGTCGGTCGCGGCGCTCGCGCGCTTCTTCAAGATCGAGCCCGGCGAGATCCTCGTCGTGCACGACGAGCTCGACCTCCTGCCCGGCCAGGTCAAGCTCAAGCTCGGCGGGTCGCACGCCGGCCACAACGGCCTCAAGGACATCCACGCCCAGCTGGGCAGCGGCGACTACTGGCGCCTGCGCATCGGCATCGGCCACCCGGGCGTGAAGAGCGAGGTCATCAACTACGTGCTCAAGAGGCCGTCGCCCGAGCATCGCGTCGAGATCGAGAAGAGCATCGAGCAGGCGCTCTCCGGAATCGACCTGCTGCTCGAGGGCGACATGGAGCGTTCGATGATGAAGATCAACGCGAGGCCGCCGCGGCCGAAGCCCGAGAAGCCGGGGAAGTCCGAGACGCCAAGCCCCGACGATGCAGCGGAGCCGGAAGCCGCCGCCAAGAAGGTCGCGCCGTGAAGCGCCTGCGGCTCTGCGTCGCGACGCTCGCGGTCCTGGCGGGCTCGGCCGCACCCGCGGCGACGATCTACCGCTGCGGCAACGAGTACAGGGATGCGGCGTGTGCCGACGGAAAGGCGCTCCTGGTCCCGGGCGCGGCGACGCCAGACCAGCAGGCCGAGGCGCGCGAGGTGGCCCGCCGTGAAAAGACGCTCGCCGCCGAGATGACGCGCGATCGCCGTGAGCAGGAAGCGCTCGCCAGACCGCCGCAGGCAGGCTCGCTGAGCGCGCCGCGGGCGGTCGCGCCGGCGTCGGCCGCCGCGGCGAAGAAGCCCGCCAGGAAGCACGCCAAGAAGGCCGGGGTCGACGAGGAGCGCGACTTCGTCGCCGCCGTCCCGAAGGCAAGAAAGTCAGGCAGCTAGAGGCTGCTGTCGAGCCGACACCTCAGGCGCCGACCGCCGCGGCCTCCGCCTGCAGGCGCCGGTACTTCGCCCAGAGCGTTTCGCGCGACTCGACGTGCGCCGGGTCGATCGGGATGCACGCCACCGGGCAGACCTGGACGCACTGCGGCTCGTCGAAGTGGCCGACGCACTCGGTGCACTTGCGCGGATCGATGACGTAGATCGACTCGCCCATCGAGATCGCCGAGTTCGGGCACTCGGGCTCGCAGACGTCGCAGTTGATGCACTCGTCGGTGATGATCAGGGCCACGTATCGCTTCTCTGTCGCACGGTGATCAAGGCTCGGCGCGCTTGACGCGCTGCTGCAGCCGTTCGAGCACCAAGGGTGACACGAATTTGGAAACATCGCCGGCGAGGTTGGCAATCTCGCGGACGAACGTGCCCGACACGAACTGGTACTGGTCGCTCGGCGTCAGGAACACGGTCTCGACCTCGGGCATGAGCTGGCGGTTCATGCCGGCCATCTGGAACTCGTACTCGAAGTCGCTCACGGCGCGCAGCCCCCGGACGACGACCTTGCCGCCCTGCTCGACGACGAAATCGCGCAGCAGGCCGCGGAACGCCCTCACTTCGACGTTGGGATACTTCGAGGCGAGCTCGGTCGCGATGTCGAGCCGCTCGGCGATCGAGAACATCGTCCGCTTGTGATGGCCCGCCGCGACGGCGACGAGCAGGCGCTCGAACAGCCGGCTCGCCCGGCGCATGAGGTCCTCGTGGCCGAGCGTCATCGGGTCGAAGGTGCCGGGGTACACGGCAGTCAGTCGGGTCGCGGTCGTCACGTCGGCGCCTCCACGCGGCGAGGACGTCGACAGCTCGGTGTGCCGCCGCAGCCCCCTGGATGCGGGGCAGTGTAGCCGCGCCTTTCAGCCTGCGGCCGCCTTGCGCAGGAGCTCGAAGTGGACGGCGCCCGCGCGGCCGGAGCGCCACGGCTCGAGCCCCGCGGCCGCCATCGCCGGCGCACCGACGGGCGCCGGTCCTTCCGCGTACACGAAGCCGCCGGCGACGGCGGTGCGCGCCGCCGCCGCCAGCGCCGGCGCCAGCAGCGGCGAGTCGAAGGGCGGGTCGACGAAGACGAGGTCGAACGACTCCGAGGGCGCGCGCGCCAGCCACTGGAGCGCGTCGGCGCGCTCGATCCGGACCGTCTCCGCGCCGAGGCGCTGCCGGGTGGCCGTCAGGCTGGCGACGAGCACGGGATCGCGCTCGATCAGGACGACCTCCGCGGCCCCTCGGGACGCCGCCTCGAAGCCCAGCGCCCCCGAGCCGGCGAAGGCGTCGACGCAGCGCCAGCCCGCGAGGGTCTGGCCGAGCCAGTTGAACAGCGTGACGCGAACGCGATCGGGCGTGGGCCTGAGCCCCGGCCGATCGGCGACCGGCAGCTTGCTGCGCTTCCAGGCGCCGCCGATGACGCGCACTTCGTGCGGCAGCGTCGAGCCCGCCGACCGTCGCGGCCCGCTCGCGGCGGATCGAGCCGGCGCCGCGGCGCGAGCGCCCGGCCGCGCGCCCGCGGCCGTGGACCGCGCCTTCACGGCCGCACCGCGATGCCGTCGCGCGCGAGCAGGGCCTTGGCGTCGCCGACCGAGAACTCGCCGTAATGGAAGATGCTCGCCGCCAGCACCGCGTCGGCGCCGCCGATTCGGATGCCTTCCGAGAGGTGCGCCAGGGAGCCGACGCCGCCGGAGGCGATCACCGGCACCGCGACGGCGTCGGCGACGGCACGCGTCAGCGCGAGGTCGAAGCCCGACTTCGTGCCATCGCGATCCATGCTGGTGAGCAGGATCTCGCCGGCGCCGAGCGCGGTGACCCGGCGCGCCCAGTCGACGGCGTCGAGGCCGGTGTTCCTGCGGCCGCCATGGGTGTAGACGTCCCAGCCCGGCGGACCGCCGCTGCGCCGCTTGGCGTCGATCGCGACGACGATGCACTGCGACCCGTACTTCGTCGCCGCCTCGCGGATGACCTCGGGCGAGGCGACCGCCGCGGAGTTGAAGCTCACCTTGTCGGCGCCCGCATTGAGGAGCCGGCGCACGTCGGCGACGCTGCGCACGCCGCCCCCGACCGTGAGCGGGATGAACACCTGCGACGCGACCGCCTCGATGATGTGCAGGATCACGTCGCGCTCGTCGCTCGTCGCCGTGATGTCGAGGAAGGTCAGCTCGTCGGCGCCCTGCTCGTTGTAGCGCGCCGCGATCTCGACCGGATCGCCGGCGTCGCGCAGCTCGACGAAGTTGACGCCCTTGACGACGCGGCCGGCGGTGACGTCGAGGCAGGGGATGATTCTCTTGGCGAGCATGGCGGGAAACGACAGGGGCGATGCGCCTGACGGCGCGCCGCGAAGGCGCAAGTATCAGGCGCTGGCGAGCTCGTCGGCGCGGGCCTGCGCGGAGGCGAAGTCGAGCTCGCCGCTGTAGATGGCGCGGCCGCAGATGACGCCTTCGATGCCGACCTCCTCGACCGCGCAGAGCTTCTCGATGTCGGCGAGCGACGACAGGCCGCCCGACGCGAACACGGGGATCGTGAGGACCTGCGCCAGCTTGACGGTGGCATCGATGTTGACGCCGGTCAGCATGCCGTCGCGGCCGATGTCGGTGTAGACGATGCCCTCGACGCCGTAGTCCTCGAACTTCTTCGCCAGGTCGGCGACCTCGTGGCCGGTGAGCTTGCTCCAGCCGTCGGTCGCGACCTTGCCGTCCTTGGCGTCGAGGCCGACGATGATGTGGCCGCCGAACGCGCTGCACGCGTCGCGCATGAAGCCGGGGTTCTTCACGGCGGCCGTGCCGATGATGATGTAGCTCAGGCCGTCGTCGAGGTAGCGCTCGATCGTGTCGAGGTCGCGGATGCCGCCGCCGAGCTGCACCGGGATCTCGTCGCCGACTTCGGCGAGGATCGATTTCACCGCCGCCTCGTTGACGGGCTTGCCGGCGAACGCGCCGTTCAGATCGACCAGGTGCAAGCGCCTGGCGCCGGCGTCGATCCAGCGCCGAGCCATCGCCGCAGGGTTGTCGCTGAAGATCGTCGACTCGCCCATGTCGCCCTGGCGAAGACGAACGCAATGGCCGTCCTTCAGGTCGATCGCAGGGATCAGCAGCATGGCCGAAGCAAGGGCGGACGGTGACGAAAGGAGCGGAGGACGAGCGGGCCCGCGCCTCTCGCGGCGCCCGGGATCATCGTCAAGGTGTCCAGTGGAGGAAGTTGCGGTACAGCGCCAGGCCGTGGGCCGCGCTCTTTTCGGGGTGGAACTGCGTCGCGAAAATGTTACCTGCGGCCAGCGCCGAGGTAAAGCGCCCGCCGTAGTCGGTTTCACCCGCACTGTGGCGTTCATCGGACGGACGCGCGAAGTAGCTGTGAACGAAATAGAAGTGGCTCGCGTCCGGGATGCCGCGCCAGAGCGGATGCGCCCGGGTCTGGAGGACCTGGTTCCAGCCCATCTGCGGCACCTTGTAGCGGCTGCCGTCTTCCTGCAGCCGGCCGTCGAGCCGGAAGCGGACGACTTCGCCGCCGATCAGGCCGAGACCCGGCGTTCCGCCCTCGCCTTCCTCGCTGTGCTCGAGGAGCATCTGCATGCCGATGCAGACGCCGAGCAGGGGCTTGGTCGCTGCCGCCTCGAGCACCGCCGCCTGCAGGCCCGATTCGCGCAGCTCGCGCATGCAGTCGCGCATTGCGCCCTGGCCCGGCAGGACGACGCGCTCCGCGGCGACGACGACCTCCGGCTTCGCCGTGACGACGACCTCGATCTCGTCGCCCGCGCTCGACACCTCGCGCGCGACGTGCGCGACCGCCTGCGCGACCGAGCGCAGGTTGCCCATGCCGTAGTCGACGACCGCGACGGTTCGCTTGCTCATGGCGGGCTGACGCGCGAATCGACCTAGAGCGACCCCTTGGTCGAGGGAACCGCGTTGCCGAGGCGCGGATCGACCGTCACCGCGGTGCGCAGCGCGCGCGCGAACGCCTTGAAGACGGTCTCGCACTGGTGGTGCGCGTTCTCGCCGCGCAGGTTGTCGATGTGCAGCGTCACGAGCGCGTGGTTGGCGAAGCCCTGGAAGAACTCGTGCGCGAGCTGCGCATCGAAGCCGCCGATCATGCCGGCCTTGAACGGCACGTTCATCGTCAGGCTCGGGCGCCCCGAGAAGTCGATGACGACGCGCGAGAGCGCCTCGTCGAGCGGCACGTAGGCGTGGCCGTAGCGCGTCAGGCCGCGCTTGTCGCCGACCGCCTCG
Organism: Caldimonas sp.; assembly: GCA_035456045.1. GTDB lineage: Bacteria > Pseudomonadota > Gammaproteobacteria > Burkholderiales > Burkholderiaceae_C > Schlegelella_A. The sequence continues at coordinate 6,224 of DATIDZ010000050.1, read as the reverse complement.
CCGATGGCCATGCCGAGCGCGATGCCGACATCCTCGACCGTGTGGTGGCCGTCGATGTGCAGATCGCCCTGGGCGTCGATCTCGAGGTCGATCGCACCGTGGCGGGCGATCTGGTCGAGCATGTGGTCGAAGAAGCCGATGCCGGTCGAGATCTTGGCGGCGCCGCTGCCGTCGAGGTCGACGACGACGCCGATCTTCGTTTCCTTCGTGTCGCGACGGATCGTCGCGCGCCGGGGCGGCGCGGAACTCGCAAGGGGCAGGACGGCGGTCATCGCAGGCTGGCGCGCAAGGCGTCGATCATCAGGGTATTTTCCTCCGCCGTCCCGACCGTCAGGCGAAGGCAGTCGGCCAGGAGCGGGTGGAGCCCTTCGACGTTCTTGACGAGGACGCCGCGCGACTTCATCCCCTGGAACACCGCCGCCGCGCCGGGGACGCGGACCAGGATCATGTTCGCCTCGCTGGGGAACGCGGTGACCCCGGGCGTCGCGGCGAGCTCTCGCTGCAGGCGCGCGCGCTCGCCGCGCAGCAGCGCGGCCTGGCGCGCGAACTCGCCGGCGTTCTCGAGCGCGAACAGCGTCGCCTCGGCGTTCAGCGCGCCGATGTTGTAGGGCGGCCGCACCTTGTCGATCTCGGCGACCAGCGCCGCCGGCCCGGCGAGGTAGCCGAGGCGGACGCCGGCGAGGCCGAACTTGCTCAGCGTGCGCAGGACGAGCACGTGCGGCAGCGTCCCGACCCGGGCCATCCACGACCGGGACGAGAACGGCTGGTAGGCCTCGTCGAACACGACGAGGCCGTCCTGTGAACCGACGGCCGCGACCACGCGCTCGACGGCGCGCTCGTCGAACAGGTTCGCGGTCGGGTTGTTGGGGTAGGCGATGTAGGTGATCGCCGGACGGTGCCTGGCGATCGCCGCCAGCATCGCCTCGACGTCGAGCTCGAAGGTCGCGGTCAGCGGCACGCCGACGAACTGCAGGCCCTGCAGGCGCGCCGACATCTCGTACATCACGAAGCCGGGCACCGGCGCGAGGACCGACGCGCCCGGGACGTCGCAGGCGAGCGCGAGCAGCGAGATCAGCTCGTCGGAGCCGTTGCCGAGCATCAGCCTGCAGCCCGCGGGCAGCGCGACGTGCTTCGTCAACGCGGCGATGACGTCGCCGACGCAGCGGGCCGGATAGCGGTTGATCGCGACGGCGCCGAGCCGTCGGCCCAGCTCGCGCTGCAGCGCCTCGGGCAGGCGGTACGGGTTCTCCATCGCGTCGAGCTTGACGAGGCCTGCGCTGTCCTGGATCGCGTACGCGTGCATCGAGCGGACGTCCTGCCGGATCACGCGCGCGTAGCGCGCCGCTGCCTCGCCGCTCACGACCCGCCCCCTTCGAGGCGCAGCTCGGCCGCGCGCGCATGCGCCTCCAGGCCTTCGCCGCGCGCGAGCACGGCGGCGACCGGCCCGAGCGTCGCTGCGCCGCGCGCGCTCACCTCGATGACGCTGGTGCGCTTCTGGAAGTCGTAGACGCCGAGCGGCGACGAGAAGCGTGCGGTTCCCGCGGTCGGCAGGACGTGGTTCGGCCCGGCGCAATAGTCGCCGAGGCTCTCGCTCGTGAACGCGCCGAGGAAGATCGCGCCGGCGTGGGTCAGCAGCGGCTCCCAGCGCTGCGGCTCGCGTGCGCTCACCTCGAGGTGCTCGGGCGCGATCCGGTTGCTGATCGCGCACGCCTCTTCCATCGAGCGCGTGAGGACGAGCGCACCGCGCCCTTCCAGCGAGGCCCGGATGATCTCGCGGCGCGGCTGCGCCGGCAGCAGCCGCTCGATCGCGGCACGGACGCGATCGAGGTACGCGGCGTCGGGACAGAGCAGGATGCTTTGCGCGAGCGCGTCGTGCTCGGCCTGGCTGAACAGGTCCATGGCGACCCAGTCCGGCGGGGTCGTCGCGTCGGCGAGGACGAGGATCTCGCTCGGCCCCGCGATCATGTCGATGCCGACCGTGCCGAAGACGCGCCGCTTGGCGCTCGCGACGTACGCGTTGCCGGGACCGGTGATCTTGTGGACGGCGGGGATCGTCGCGGTGCCGTACGCCAGCGCGCCGATCGCCTGCGCGCCGCCGATCGTGAACACGCGGTCGACGCCGGCCAGCGCAGCGGCAGCGAGGACGAGCGGATTGCGCTCGCCGCCGGGCATCGGCGCGACCATGACGATCTCGCCGACGCCGGCGACCCGGGCCGGGATCGCGTTCATGAGCACGCTCGACGGGTACGCCGCCTTGCCGCCGGGAACGTAGATGCCGACGCGCTCGATCGGCGTCACCTTCTGGCCGAGCAGGCTGCCGTCGCCGTCGCGATGGGTCCACGACCGGCCGCACGCCTCGAGCTGGCGCTCGTGGAAGTCGCGGATCCGCGCGGCGGCGGCGTCGAGCGCGTCGCGCTGCGCCGAAGGCAGCGACGCGCGGGCCGCCGCCAGCTCCGCGCGACCGACTTCGAGCGCTGCCATCGTCTTCGCATCGATGCCGTCGAAGCGTCGCGTGCACTCGAGCACCGCGGCATCGCCGCGCGCGCGGACGTCCGCGAGGATCGACTCCACGCTCGCCTCGATCGCGCGGTCGGTCTCGGCCGAGTACGCGAGCAGCGCCGTCAGGGCCGCCTCGAAGCCGGGCGCCGCGCTGTCGAGCGTTCGCAGCGCGAGGCTCATCCGGAAGCCTTCGCGCCGCGCGCTGCGGCATTCGCGCGGGGAGCGGCCGGGCGGCTCATGGCGTCCGGGCCGCGTCGACGGCCGCTGCGAGCGAATCGACCAGGGCGCGGATCGGCTCGCGGTCGAGCTTCAGCGCCGCCTTGTTGACGACCAGTCGCGCCGAGATCTGCATGATCTCCTCGACCTCGGTCAGCGCGTTCGCCTTCAGCGTGTTGCCGGACGCGACGAGGTCGACGATCGCATCCGCGAGGCCGGTCAGCGGCGCCAGCTCCATCGAGCCGTACAGCTTGATGATGTCGACGTGCACGCCCTTGTCGGCGAAGTGGTCGCGCGCGATGCGGGTGAACTTGGTGGCGACGCGGATGCGCGAGCCCTGGCGCGCGGCGCGCGCGTAGTCGAACTCGAGCGGCGCAGCGACGCTCATCCGGCAGCGCGCGACGCCGAGGTCGAGCGGGCGGTACAGGCCGTCGCCGCCGTGCTCGATGAGCGTGTCGAGACCGACCACGCCGAGGTCGGCGCCGCCATGCTGCACGTAGGTCGGCACGTCGCTGGCGCGGACGAGGACGATGCGCAGGTCGGGCCGCGACGTCGCGACGATCAGGCGCCGGCTCGTCTCCGGGTTCTCGGCGAGGGCGATGCCGGCGGCGGCGAGCAGCGGCAGCGTCTCGTCGAGGATCCGGCCCTTGGACAACGCGAGCGTGATCATCGTCGACCCTCGTCGGCTCTCACACGGAGCGCAGCGCCGGGGCTCGCCGCCACGAGACCGCGCGCGCCGCCCGGAAGGACAGGGCGCGTGATCACGCGGTCACCCGCTCCACGTCGGCGCCGAGCGTCCGCAGCTTGGCTTCCATCCGGTCGTAGCCGCGGTCGAGGTGGTAGATGCGGTCGACGACCGTCGTTCCCTCGGCGACGAGCGCGGCGATGACGAGCCCCGCCGACGCGCGCAGGTCGGTCGCCATCACGGTCGCGCCCGAGAGCTTGTCGACCCCCTGCACGACCGCGACGCGGCCGTCGACGTCGACCTTCGCGCCCAGGCGCAGCAGCTCGTTGACGTGCATGAAGCGGTTCTCGAAGATCGTCTCGGTGATCGTCGCGGCGCCGTCGGCGATGCAGTCGAGCGCCATCAGCTGCGCCTGCATGTCGGTCGGGAACGCCGGGTACTCGCTGGTGCGGACGCTGACCGCGCGCGGCCGCGCGTCGGCACGCACGCGCAGCCAGCCGTCGCCGGCCTCGATCGTCGCGCCCGACTCGCGCAGCTTCTCGATCACCGCCTCGAGGTGGTCGCCGCGCGCGTGGCGCAGCACGACGTCGCCGCCGGCCGCCGCGACGGCGCAGAGGAACGTGCCGGCCTCGATCCGGTCGGAAACGATCCGGTGCGCGACGCCGTGCAGCGCGTCGACGCCGACGACGCGGATCCGGCTCGTGCCGTGGCCCTCGATGCGCGCGCCCATGGCGATCAGCATCTCGGCGAGGTCGCCCACTTCCGGCTCCTGCGCGGCGTTCTCGAGGATCGTCTCGCCGTCGGCGAGCGTCGCCGCCATCAGCAGGTTCTCGGTGCCCGTGACGGTGACCATGTCGGTCGTGATGCGCGCGCCCTGCAGACGCTTCGCCTTGGCGACGATGTAGCCGTGCTCGACGACGATCTCGGCGCCCATCGCCTGCAGCCCCTTGATGTGCTGGTCGACCGGTCGGGTGCCGATCGCGCAGCCGCCGGGCAGCGACACGCGCGCCTCGCCGAAGCGCGCCAGCAGCGGGCCGAGGACGAGGATCGCGGCGCGCATCGTCTTCACGAGCTCGTACGGGGCCTCGTGCGACGCGACACCGTCGGCGCTCAGGGTCAGGGTGCGGTCGCCGCGCTCGCCCATCTCGAGGCCGACGCCGAGCGTCTTCAGGAGGCGCGCCATCGTCGTGACGTCGTTCAGGCTCGGCACGTTCTGCAGCTGGACGCGGTCGGCGGTGAGCAGCGCCGCGCACATCTCGGGCAGCGCTGCGTTCTTGGCGCCGGAAATGACGATCTCGCCTGCGAGCCGGCGGCCGCCGCGGATGCGGAGTTGGTCCATGTGTGTGGCGGCGGCTGCCGCTCAGGCCGGGTGTCGCGTGCTGGCGTACTCGGCGGGGGTGAGCGTCTTCATCGACAGCGCGTGGATCTGCTCGCGCATGCGGTCGCCGAGGGCGCGGTAGACGCGCTGGTGGCGGGCGACCCGGTTCGTTCCCTCGAACTCGGAGGAGACGATGGTGGCGAAGAAATGGCGGCCGTCGCCCTCGACCTCAAGGTGCTCGCAGGCGAGGTTGGCGGCGATGAAGCGCTCGATGTCGCTCGGGGTGGGGTCGGCCATCGGCCGATGTTATCGCGCCGCCGCCGGTCAGGGCTCGGCGGCCCGCTGCGCGAGCGCCCGGAGCAGCCGCTCGGCCGCCTCCGCCGCGAGCGGCTGCAGCGGCAGCGCGACGCGCGCCCACGCCGGGTCGGCGTAGCGGCCGGCGAGCGCCGCCTTGACGGCGGCGATCAGCGGCGGGCCCGACAGGATCGCGCGCAGGTCGGCGGCCTTGCGGACGGCCGCTGCTCCCGCCGGCGTCCCCTGCGCAGCCCACGCCGACTGGGCGTACGGCGCGGTCAGGTTCACCGTTGCGGAGATGCAGCCGGCGAACCCGTCGGCAGCGGCGCCCCCGAGCGCGGCCTCGGAGCTGGGGAAGACGTCGAAGTCGGCGACGGCGGCCGCGACGGCGCGCGAATAGGCGAGGTCGCCGGCGCTGTCCTTGAGGCCGACCAGCGTGACGCCGAGCCGCTCGCGCAGGCGGATGACGACCTCCAGGGGCCACGGCACCTTCGTGTTCTGCGGGATGTGGTAGAGGTAGATCGCCAGGCGCGGATGATCGACGCGACGCGCCAGCGCCTCGACGTAGGCGACGAGGCCGTCGTCCGGGACCTGCGGATAGAAGAACGGCGGCAGCACGAGCGCGCCCGCGAAGCCGAGCTCGCACGCGGCGCGCGTGAGCCGCACCGTGTCGTCGAGCGCGGGCAACCCGGTGCCGACCATGAAGCGATCGAGCGGCAGGCGGGCGCTGCCGACCGCGCGCATGACGTCGAGCCGCTGCTCGACGCTGAAGGCGGTCGCTTCGCCGGTGGTGCCGAGCAGGTTGATCGCATCGCAGCCCTCGTCGAGAAGGGCGCGGCAGTGACGGACGAGGCGCGGCAGGTCGGGCCGTTGATCGGCGTCGACCGGCGTGGCGGTGGCGGCGATCACGCCGCGCGGACGGCCCGACGTCATCGCGGTCCCCGGCCGGGAACGAGAAAGTCGAAGTCGCAGCCCTCGTCGGCCTGCAGCACCGAGCGATGGAAGAGCGCCGCGTAGCCGCGCGACGGCGCGGGTGCGGCGCCCGGGGCGCCTTGGGCGTCGAAGTCCGCCTGCCGTCGCGCCAGCTCGGCGTCGTCGACGAGGAGGTCGAGGCGCCGACCGGCGACGTCGAGGCGGATCCGATCGCCGTCGCGCACGAGCGCCAGGGGCCCGCCGAGCGCCGCCTCCGGCGTCATGTGCAGGACGATCGCG
>DATIDZ010000049.1:0-5842 GCA_035456045.1 Caldimonas sp. | reverse complement strand
AGCGCGAACAGCAGCAGCACCACCACGACGGTGGCGTAGATGCGCAGGTAGAGGCTCTTCATCGCGGGCCGGCGCGCGGCGCGGCCGGCGTCATGCGGCCGCGTCGTCGGCGTCTTGCTTGCGCGCGAACACGTAGCCGGCGCCGCGCACGGTGAGGACGCGGCGCGGCGCCTTCGGATCGTCCTCGATGACGGCGCGGATGCGCGAGATGTGGACGTCGATCGAGCGGTCGAACGCCTCGAGCGGATGGCCCTTGAGCGCATCCATGATCTGGTCGCGCGAGAGCACGCGGCCCGGGCTCTGCGCGAGAACGACGAGGAGATCGAACTGGTGGCCGGTAAGGTCGCACGGCTTGCCGTCGAGCCGGGCGACGCGCGCGCCGAGGTCGACCTCGAGGCGGCCGAAGCGCAGCACGTCGTCGCCGGCGGCTTGCGGAGACGTCCGGCGCAGCAGCGCCTTGACGCGGGCGAGCAGCTCGCGCGGCTCGAACGGCTTGGGCAGGTAGTCGTCGGCGCCGAGCTCGAGGCCGACGATGCGGTCCATCGGCTCGCCGCGCGCGGTGAGCATGAGCAGCGGCAGCTGGCGCGTCTTGCTCGAGGTGCGCACTTCGCGGCAGAGGTCGAGGCCGTCGCCGTCGGGCAGCATCAGGTCGAGGACCAGCGCGTCGTAGCTGTTGGCGGCGAGCAGGTCGCGGCCGCCGGCGAGCGAGCCGGCGGTCTCGACCTCGAAGCCGGCGCGGCCGAGGTAGTCGCCGACCATCGAGGCGAGGCGGCTGTCGTCGTCGACGAGGAGAAGGCGTGGCGTCATGAGCGAACGGAGGCCGCCGTTGCAGCGGCGGCGCTCGATTATCGACGGGGCGGCATGCCTTGTCGCATCGACTCTATGCGCTTCATCCGATCTTCCATGCGCGCCTGGCGGTCGCGCATGCGCTCGCCGAGGCGCGCGCGCTGCTCGGGCGTCAGCACCTTCGCGACGTCGAGCATCGCCTGCGTCATGCGCCGGCTCATCTGGTCGTGCTGCTGCAGCATCTGCTGGCGCACCTGCTCGACCGCGGCGGCGTCGACCGTCGGCGCGGCGAACGCCTGCATCGCGCGCTGGCGCAGCCCCCGGCCGGCTTCGGCCGACGCCTTCAGGTCGGCAGCGGCGGCGGCGGCGATCTGCTTGATCTGGGTGCGCTGCGCGTCGCTGGCGTTGAGGCCGTCGAGCATGTGGTCGACGATGCGACCCATGTGCTCGGGCGAACCGCCGAACATCATGCCGCCGCCCATGCCGCCGCCATGCATGCCGCCCATGCCGTGGTGCTCGCCCCAGCCGCGCATCCCGCCCATGCCCGGGCCGTATTCGCCCGGCTGCGCCAGGTCGGGACCGCCCATGCCGGGCCGCGGCGCCGGCTGCGACCACGCCGACAGGCTCGCGGCAGCGAGCACCGTCACCGCCATGCCGACCATCACCCACCGGACGCGGCGCGCGATCGATACCGTTGCCGCGCTTGCCACTGCCTTGCTCATCATCTGCTCCTTGCCCGATCGTCGGGAATGCAATGATGGTGACGATGCGTCGTGAGCCCAGGGTGGCCGCGGGGTAAAGATCTGTGAATGCGGCCGATGCGAGCGGCATCGCTTCGAGGAGCGTCCGTGCTGATCTTCTTGCTGGGGTTCGTCGCGATCGGCGTGGCGATGTCGTGGGCCGTCGCGGCCTGTTGCCTCCGGGGCGAAGATCTGTCGGCCTTCGACCTTCCCGCCGGCCATCGCATGTCGGCGGGGGCCGAACCGAGCGCCGAGCTCGAGGCCGTCGTCGCCTCGCTTGCCGGAATGCGGCATGCGCTGCGACGCGTTCCGCTCCGAGGACGCATCGCCGCGCTGCGCCGCTCGATCGACGAGCTGTTCGGCAATCGGGCGTTCGACGCCACCTTCGTTCCGGTCGACTGCGCGGGCGTCCCCGCGGAGTGGGTGCTCTCGCCCGGCGCCGACGGCCTCCGGCGCACGCTCTACATCCACGGCGGCGGATTCGTCATCGGCAGCCCGCGCAGCCATCGCACGCTGACGACGCGCTTCTCCGTGATGACCGGCGGTGCCGTGCTCGCGATCGACTATCGACTGATGCCCGAGCATCGGCGCCAGGCAGGCATCGCGGATTGCCGGACGGGCTATCGCTGGATGCTCGAGAACGGCCCCGAGGGTCGGCGCGCCGCGCAGGCGGTGTTCGTCGCCGGCGAATCGGCGGGCGGCAACCTGGCGCTGTCGCTGATCGCATGGGTTCGCGATCAGGGCCTGCGCGCACCCGACGCTGCGGTCGCGCTGTCGCCCGTGACCGACGCGACGCTCGCGAGCCCGAGCCTTCGCGCCAACCGGCGCACCGATGCGATGCTCGGCCCGCTGTACGGCCCGCTCGCGAGGCTGCCGCAGTGGGTGCTGCTGTGGATGGCGTGGATCGTCAACCGGGTCCGTCCGAGCGATCCGGAGATCTCGCCCGTCTACGGCGACCTCTCCAACCTCCCGCCGGTCCTGGTGCAGGCGAGCGAGGCGGAGATGCTGCTCGACGACGGTCGCCGCTATGTCAACCGCGCCCGGGCGGCCGGATCGCCGGCGACATTGCAGACGTGGCGCCACGTGGTGCACGCCTGGCAGATCTTCAACCCGGAGCTGCCCGAGGCCGCCGACGCGCTGGCCGAGATCGACAAGTTCCTCGCTGCCGCCGCCCCTCGGTCCGACGGCGCGAATGCTGTCGCGGATCAAAGGCGCGAGGTCGCGCGTCCGCCATGATCGATGCCGGGCGTGGCCCGACGACCGGATGACAGCATGAAAGCCCTGAGCGGATTGGACGGCGCCTTCCTCCATCTCGAGACCCCCGAGACGCCGATGCATGTCGGCTCGTTGCACCTGTTCGACCTGCCGCCGGGATACCGGGGCGACTTCCACGCCAACATCAAGCGGCAGATGAAGTCGCGCATCCGTCTCGCCCCGGTCTTCACGCGCAAGCTCGCGCCGATGCCGCTTCAGTTCGCCAATCCGGTGTGGATCGAAGACGACCAGGTCGATCTCGACCACCACGTGCATCGCATCGAGCTGCCGCGCCCCGGAACGCAGGCCCAGCTCGAGGATTGCGCCGCGAAGCTGCACTCGGAGCCGCTCGATCGCAACCGCCCGCTCTGGCGCCTCTACGTCTTCGACGGCCTGGAGAGCGGCCAGGCGGCCTACTACATCAAGGTCCACCACGCCGTCCTCGACGGACAGGCCGGCGTGCTGCTGGCGCAGGCGCTGTTCGACGTGACCGCGAAGCCGCGCCAGGTGCCGCGCGGCGTCGGCGCCCAGGGCGAGAATCCGGGCAAGGTTGCGCTCGCGGCGGCCGCGCTCAAGCACGACGTCGGCCAGTACATCAAGCTGCTGCGCCACCTTCCCGATGTCGTGAAGACGCTCGCCGGCCTCTTCCGTGGCGCGCCCGGCGAGGCCAAGGGCCGGCTCGGTCAGAACTTCTCGTTCGGTCCCAAGACGCCGCTCAACGTCGCGGTGACCGGCGAGCGCGGCTTCGCGGCGCTGTCGATCCCGATCGCCACGCTCAAGGCGCTGGCCCAGGCGCACGACGCCAAGCTCAACGACATCGTGCTGGCGCTGTGCGGCGGCGCCCTGCGACGCTATCTGGCCAGGCACGGCGGGCTGCCGAAGAAGCCGCTGATCGCGTCGATGCCGATCTCGCTGCGCAAGCCCGGCAACACCGACTTCAGGACGCAGGCGACGCTCAGCCTGGTCAACCTGAACACCGACGTCGCCGATCCGCTCGAGCGACTGCGCGCCATTCGGGACGCGGCGGGCGCCGTCAAGGCGCTCGCGCAGCGCGCCAACGGCCTGATCCCGACCGACTTCCCGTCGATCGGCGAACCCTGGATCCTGCACGCGCTGGCAGCGCTCTACGCACGATCCAGCGTGGGCGGCGCCGTGCCGCCGATCGCCAACGTCGTGATCTCCAACGTCGCCGGACCGCAGGTGCCGCTCTACGCGGCAGGCGCGCGCATGGCCACCTACTGGCCGCTGTCGATCGTCGAGCACGGCCTCGCGCTGAACATCACGGTGATGAGCTACGCGGGCGCGATGGGATTCGGATTCACGACCGCACGCACCGCCGTTGCCGATGCGCGCGAGCTGCCGGCGGCGCTGCTGGAGGCGCTCGACGAGCTCGTGGCGCGAAGCCGGCCCGCGGCCAGGAAGAAGTCGACGAAGAAGTCGGCGCCGGCCGGGGCCGCCCGGCGCGCCGTCGGCGCTAGTGCGCCGGCGCGGCCAGCCGCGAGACCTCGTTCGCCCACGGCAGCATCAACGTCAGGAGCAGCAGCTTCTCGAACTCCGGCGCGAAGCGGTCGATGATCCTCTGCGGGTCGGGGCAGCGCCGGCGATCGGTGATGAGGCCGAACTGCACGCCGCCGGCGTAGGAGACGATGCTCACGCCGACGCCGACGTTGCCCGACGAGGGCACCCAGAAGATGCTCTGCCGCAAGGTGCTGCCGCAGAGCAGCACGGGCTCGGTCGGGCCCGGAACGTTCGTCATCACCGCGGTGGTCTTCTTCAGGAAGACGTCGGACAGCGCATCCTGAAGCGACTTGGTGAGCACGCCCGACACCGCCAGGAGCGCGTAGGCGAGCAGCGGCTGGTAGCTGCCCTTGAGCTCGCTCATGCGCGCCCGCACTGCGTAGAGGCACTCGACCGCGTTGTCGAGGCCGATCGGCAACACCACCGGCGCCAGGCCGAAGCGGTTGCCGAGCTGCCAGGCCTCGTCGAGCGGACGCAGGTTCACCGGCACCATGGCCCGGATCTCCTTGCCTGCCGGGTCTTCGCCGCGCTCGCGCAGGTAGCCGCCGATCGCGCTCGCCGCGCACGCGAGCAGCACGTCGTTGACCGAGCAGTTCATCGCCTTGCCGACCGCCTTGACGTCGGCGAGCGGAAGCGGCTCGCACCACGCCACGGCCTTGGCGCCGCCGAGCGGGCCCTTGAGCAGGGTCGGCGAGTCGTCGTCGAGAAGGGCGAGCGCGGCGGCGTCGCGGAGGACCCGGTAGCCGGCTTCCGCGAGCCGCAACGAGTCGTCAGCCGATCGTTGCGGGTGGGCAAGGAATTCCATCGCCTTCACGACGCCGTCGCCATACATGTCGATCGCCTTGACAGTGACCTCGGTGAGCGGCCTGAGCCACGCGTCGGCGAGCCCTTTGGCGTCGTCGCCGTCGTGCCGGCCGTCGCGCGTCGGACGGTGCAGCTCGGCGCCGCCGTCGGCGATCGACAAGAGCACCGAGGCCAGGGCGATGCCGTCGGCGATGCAGTGATGAATTCGCACGATCAGCGCGCTGCCGTCCTCGTAGCGATCGATCAGGTGGATCTGCCACAGCGGGTGCGCCGGGTCCAGCGGCGTGGCGGCGAGCTCGGCGGCGCGTGCCTGCAGGGCGAAGCGTTCGCTCTGGCCGCGCTTTCGCGCCAGCCTTTCCCGCACGACGTGACGGTCGATGTCGAAATCGTCGTCGTCGACCCAATGGGACTGGAAGGCCTCCTGAACGACCCTCTCGCGAAATCGGGGGTAGGAGAGAAATCGCGACTCGAGGCGCTCGCGCAATGCCGCAGGGTCGAGTGCCGGCCGCAGCAGCCAGACGCCGACGATCATCATGAGATTGACGCGGCTGTCCATGCGCAGCCACGCCGTATCGACACGCGACATCCGCTCGGAACCTGGCGCCATCCGGTTGCTCCCGGGTTCAGGCCGGCAACCGCGCCGAGGCGCCTTCGCGTCACGCCTGATCCCTGATCGCATTGGACCGTCGATGCGTGTCGATGGAACTGACGAAGCGCAAGGAAAAATCACGCCCCGATCT
>DATIDZ010000048.1:0-2645 GCA_035456045.1 Caldimonas sp. | reverse complement strand
GTCACCGAGTAGCCGTGCACCGCGAGCAGCGGCAGGTGCACGCCGAGCGGCTTGAGCAGCGGTCGCGAGTCGATCGCCGCGCAGACGACGACCGCGTCGAAGCGCGGCTCGGTGGTTTCGCCGGCTTGCGGCTGCGTCGTCGGCCACTCGCTGCGATCGCGCGACCGCAGCGCCTCGTCGCGCGCATCGTGGGCAGCCTGCCGGACGCGCAGGCCGGGTTCCCTGCCGGCGCGAATCTGCTCGACATGGGCGTTGAAGCGGAAGACGGCGCCCGCTCGCTCGGCTTCCTTGCGCAGCAGGTGCGTGAACTCGCGACAGTTGCCGACCTCGTCGTCCTTCGAATAGATGCCGGCGTGAAGCGGCGTCGCCGGATTGAGCCCCGGCTCGATCGCGCGGCACGCCGCCGCATCGAGCACGACCGGGGCGACGCCGAGCTCGGCCAGGGCCTTGACGCCGGCCTCCGCGACGGCGAGTTCGCGGGCGCTGCGCAGGAGCACGAGAAAGCCCTGCGCGCGCTCGAAGTCGAGGTGCAGCCGCGTCGCCAGCTGCAGCAGTCGCTCGCGGCTGAAGTGAGCCAGCCGATGCATGCGCGCGCGATTGGCGCGGTACACCGACGGGCGGCATGCGCGCCACCAACGCCAGGCCCAGCCGAGCGCAGCGGCGTCGAGCCGACCGGCGATGCGCACCGGCGAGTGGGCCGCGAAGAGGTGGCGCGCGACCTTGGCCGGCATGCCGGGGGCGGCCCACGGAGCGACGTAGCCGGGCGCGACGAGGCCCGCGTTGGCGAAGCTGCAGCCCGAGGCGACCGTGCCGCGTCGCTCGAACACCGTCACCTCGTGGCCGTCAAGGGTCAGCTCGTAGGCCGTCGTTACGCCGATCACCCCGGCACCGATGACGGCGACGCGCATGTCAGTCGCGAGGCCGGTCGCCGCGGCGAGCGAGCACGGCTTCGATCGCGACGCCGGCGCCAAGCACCGCGTCGTCGTGACAGGCACCGTGCCAGACCATCAGGCCGACCGGCAGCTCGTCGTCGAGATGGCAGGGCAGGCTGAGGGCGCAGCCGTCGAGGAAGTTGACGCTGCTCGGGTTGCGAAGCAGAAGGTTGTTGGCGGCGAAGAACGTCTCGTCGTCGTCGACCAGGGGAGCGAGCGGCGGGGCGACGACCGGCACGGTGGGCGAGAGGAGGGCGTCGAAGGGCTCGAGTGCGCGGCCCATTCTCGCGATCCACTCGCGCCGTGCGGCGACGAGATCGAGGTAGTCGGCTGCGCTCATCGTCTCGCCGCGGCGGATGCGCACGGCGACGCGGCGGTCGTACTCGGCCTCGCGGCCGACGAGCCAGCGGCGGTGGTAGGCCCAGCTTTCGGCGGCCGCGAAGCTGCCGTTGGCGTTGATCGACGCGATCTCCTCGAGCAGCGCGAGATCGATCGTGTCGATTCGCGCGCCTGCCGCCGACAGCGCCGCCACGCTGCGCTCGAACGCGCGCGCGACGGTCGGGTCGAGGCCGTCGAGCATCAGCCGGGTGGGCACCGCGAAGCGCCACTGCGTCAGTGGCCGCTCCGGCCGTTGCACGGTGCGGTCGGCGAGGACTTCATGCAGGACGACGGCATCTCGAACCGAGCGTGTCATCGCAGAGACGGTGTCGAGCGTCGGCGACAGCGGCACGGCGCCGTCGATCGGCACGAGCTTCGCAGTGCTCTTGAAGCCGACCAGGCCTTGCAGTGCCGCCGGGATGCGGATCGAGCCGCCCGTGTCCGAGCCGAGCGCGGCCCAGGCGGCCCCCACGGCGACCGAGGCGGCGCCACCGGACGTCGACCCGCCGGGGATGCGCGGCGTCGGGTCGAGGTCGAGCGTCGCCGAGTTGGCAAGCACCGGGAAGTGCGGGTTGAGGCCGACGCCCGAGAAGGCGAACTCGGACATGTGGGTCCGGCCGATGAGCGCAGCGCCGGCACGGCGCAGGCGCGCGACGGCGGGCGCATCTTCGGTCGCGGGCGGTGCGTCGCCCAGAATCGTCGAGCCGGCGCGGGTGGTCTCGCCGGCGACGTCGAAGAGGTCCTTGATCGAGACGGCCAGGCCGGCGAGCGGCCCCGGCTCGCGGCCGGCGGCGATGGCGCCGTCGGCCGCCGCCGCCGCGGCGCGTGCGGCCGCGAACGAGGTCGCGACGAAGGCGGGCCGGGCGCGCACCGCTTGCGCGGCCTCGATCGAGTGCTCGATCAGCGCCAGCGCCGAGGTGGCGCCCGCAGCGAGTTGCCGGCGCGCTTGGGTCAGGTCGTCGGCCATCGGAATGCTACAATTTCGCGCTTTGCCTCGAGCGGACGATCTGCTCGGTTGCCGGTCTTCATCGGGAAGACGCGCGACCGGCCGGTGGTAGCCGCTCCATCCGCGAACCGGCTTCATCAATGGTGTCGCGGCGTCGAATCGGTCGGCCGGAATCGGTCGTCCTGTTTCAGCGCCTGCGATTCGAGCCGGATTCTAGAACCAACCTTTGGAAACTCGATGACGATCACGATGCGTGAAATGCTGGAAGCCGGCGTCCATTTCGGACACCAGACGCGCTTCTGGAACCCGAAGATGGCCCCGTATATCTACGGCCATCGCAACAAGATCCACATCATCAACCTCGAGAAGACGCAGCCGCTCTTCGAGGA
>DATIDZ010000047.1:0-3262 GCA_035456045.1 Caldimonas sp. | reverse complement strand
TAGTAGTGTTCGAACGAATACGCGTCGGGGGCGGTCGGCCGGTCGGAGCGGCCGTTGCCGCGCAGGTCCATCACGACGACGCGGAAATGCTGCGCGAGCCAGGGCACGACGCCCTTCAGCAGGTGGGTGTTGGCGATCTGGTAGACCGGCGCGAAGACCAGCCACGGCCCGGCGGCGCCGAACTGGCCGTACCACGTGCGGACGCCGCCGCGCTCGACATGGCCGTCGCGAACCGGCGCCACGGTCTCGTACGGGTAAGGCTCGGGGAGCGTGCCGGGCGGCGGCATCGGCCCGGCGGTGCGAACGAGCCGCTCGGGCAGCAGCGGCGGATCGCCCCGACCGTTCACTTGCGCCTCCGCGGCGTCGGCGCCGCGGCGCGTCCTTCGACCCTGCGCAGCAGCGCCGCCATCGCGGCGAGCGCCTCGCGCTGGTGCCCGTCCTTCTCGGAGATGCCGAGCATCATGCTGGCCTCCAGGCCGGTCCAAAACCAGACGATGCCGGCCGAGATGGCCTGGGCTGACACCGGCAGCTCGAGCTTCTCGCGCTCGATGAACGCGACGACCGCCGCCTCGACGAGGCGGTGCCAGTGCGACAGGCGCGGGACGAATTCCCGGCGCAGCTCGAGATCGTGAAAGCTCGCGCCCATCAGCTCCATCAGCAGGCGAACGAATCCCGACTTGAGGTCTTCCTCGTAGAAGTCGCAGGCCTGCTGCCACTGCTCGCTGGCGCTCTGGGTGCCCTGGTACATGCGCGCCTGCCGGTCGAGCAGCTGCCGGTTGGCCTCGTCGAGCACCGCCAGCACGAGCTGCTGCTTGCCGTGGAAGTGATAGCCGATGAGGGCATGGTTGACGCCCGCCTCGCGCGCGATGTCGCGCACGTTGAGGTTCGCGTAGCCGACCTCCACCAGGCGATCGCGGGCGGCGCGCAGGATCGAGGCGCGGGTGCTCGCGCCGTCGGCGCGACCGGGTGTCGGCGCCTCCTCGCCGCGGGCAGTCGCCGTCCGGCGACCTTGAACGACTGTTTTATCCATGTGGATAATCTAGGGGCGAAGCCCGAGCGGTGTCAAGCCCCCGCCGATGCCCGACTCCTAGAATCCGCGGCTCACTTTTGCCACGCCGCAGCACCCATGGATTCCCCGAGCGTTTCGACCCGCCCCGCACCGATGTCGCGGTTGCGGCCGCTGCCGAACTTCATCTTCATGACCCGGTGGCTGCAGCTGCCGCTCTACCTGGGCCTGATCCTCGCCCAGTGCGTCTACGTCTATCACTTCTGGCTCGAGCTGGTCCACCTGCTGAGCGCCGCCATGGGCAGCAGCACGGCGCTGGAGGCGCTGGTCGGAGGCATCGGCTACGAGCTCGGACCCACCGCCGCAGCGACCGCGAGCGGGCCGAAGCTCACCGAGACGGTGATCATGCTGGCCGTCCTGGGGCTCATCGACGTGGTGATGATCTCGAACCTGCTGATCATGGTCATCGTCGGCGGCTACGAGACGTTCGTCAGCCGGATGGGCCTCGAAGGCCACCCGGACGAGCCGGAGTGGCTCTCGCACGTGAACGCGTCGGTGCTCAAGGTGAAGCTCGCGACCGCCATCATCGGCATCAGCTCGATCCACCTGCTCAAGACGTTCATCAGCGCCGGCGGGCCGTCGATGACCGTCCAGACGATGATGTGGCAGACGATCATCCACATCACGTTCCTGGTGTCGGCGATCGCGATCGCCTACACCGATCGCCTGCTCAACACGACCCCGATCGGCACGCACCGCCGCCACCCTCCCGAAGAAGGTGTCTGACATGACCACTTCCGTTCGCCACGCCGACTTCGTCGACAGCATCGCCGCGGCGCTGCAGTACATCAGCTACTACCACCCCGCCGACTACATCGCGCACCTGGCGCGCGCCTACGAGCTCGAGCAGGCGCCGGCGGCGAAGGACGCCATCGCCCAGATCCTGACCAACTCGAAGATGTGCGCCGAGGGCCGGCGCCCGATCTGCCAGGACACGGGCATCGTCAACGTCTTCCTGAAGGTCGGCATGGACGTCCGCTTCGACGGCTTCCCGGGCAGCGTCGAGGACGCCGTCAACGACGGCGTGAGGAAGGGCTACCTCGACGCCGACAACCCGCTACGCGCGTCGGTCGTCGCCGATCCGCACTTCGAGCGCAGGAACACGCGCGACAACACGCCGGCGGTCGTCGAGACGACGCTCGTGCCGGGCGCGACGATCGACGTCATCGTCGCGGCGAAGGGCGGCGGCAGCGAGAACAAGTCGAAGTTCGTGATGATGAATCCGAGCGACAGCCTGGTCGACTGGGTGCTGAAGACGGTGCCGACGATGGGCGCCGGCTGGTGCCCGCCGGGCATCCTCGGCATCGGCATCGGCGGCACCGCCGAGCGGGCGATGCTGCTCGCGAAGAAGAGCCTGATGGACGACATCGACATGCACGAGCTGAAGCAGCGCGGCGCGAAGGACAAGACCGAGGCGCTGCGCATCGAGCTGTTCGACAAGGTCAACGCGCTCGGCATCGGCGCGCAGGGCCTCGGCGGCCTGGCCACGGTGCTCGACGTCAAGATCGCGATGGCGCCGACGCACGCCGCGTCGAAGCCCGTGGCCATGATCCCCAACTGCGCCGCGACGCGACACGCGCACTTCGTCCTCGACGGCTCCGGGGCGGCGTACCTCGAGCCGCCGAGCCTCGACCTCTGGCCCGACGTGCAGTGGGCGCCCGACTACAACAAGTCGAAGAAGGTCGACCTCGACACGCTGACCCAGGCCGAGGTCGCGAGCTGGAAGCCGGGCGAGACGCTGCTCCTGCGCGGCAAGATGCTCACCGGGCGAGACGCGGCGCACAAGCGCATCCAGGAGATGCTCGCCCGGGGCGAGCCGCTTCCCGTCGACTTCACGAACCGCGTCATCTACTACGTCGGCCCGGTCGATCCCGTGCGCGACGAGGTCGTCGGCCCGGCCGGCCCGACGACGTCGACGCGGATGGACAAGTTCACCGAGATGATGCTCGGCCAGACCGGCCTCATCGCGATGATCGGCAAGGCCGAGCGCGGCCCGGCGGCGATCGAGGCGATCCGCAGGCACAAGAGCGCCTACCTGATGGGCGTCGGCGGCGCGGCCTACCTGGTGTCGAAGGCGATCAAGAAGTCGAAGGTGCTGGGCTTCGGCGACCTGGGCATGGAAGCCATCTACGAATTCGAAGTAGTCGACATGCCGGTGACGGTGGCGGTGGACGCCAACGGCACCAGCGTGCACAC
>DATIDZ010000046.1:0-14569 GCA_035456045.1 Caldimonas sp. | reverse complement strand
CCTGCTGACCGAGGCGATCTCGAAGAAGCCGAACGCTGTCCTCCTGCTCGACGAGATCGAGAAGGCGCACCCCGACGTCTTCAACGTGCTCCTCCAGGTCATGGACCACGGCACGCTGACCGACAACAACGGCAGGAAGGCCGACTTCCGCAGCGTCATCATCATCATGACGACGAACGCCGGCGCCGAGACGATGAACAAGGCGACGATCGGCTTCCTCAACTCGCGCGAGGCGGGCGACGAGATGGCCGACATCAAGCGCCTGTTCACGCCGGAGTTCAGAAACCGCCTCGACGCGACGGTGAGCTTCAAGGCGCTCGACGAGGAGATCATCCTGCGCGTCGTCGACAAGTTCCTGCTCGAGCTCGAGGGCCAGCTGGCCGAGAAGAAGGTCGAGGTCACCTTCACCGACGGGCTGCGCAAGCTGCTCGCCAAGAAGGGCTTCGATCCGCTCATGGGCGCCCGGCCGATGCAGCGCCTGATCCAGGACACGATCCGGCGCGCGCTCGCCGACGAGCTGCTGTTCGGCCGCCTGGTCGAAGGCGGCCGCCTGACGGTCGACGTCGATGCCGAGGGCAAGCCGCTTCTCGACATCCAGCCGGCGCGCAAGAGCGACAAGCCGAAGTCGGAGCCCGCGACGGCCTAGCGGTCGTTTCGATCGGCAGCGACGGGGGCCTCCGGGCCCCCGTTTCTCTTGTCGAGCGCCGGGTCTTGCCGGAAGAAGTCGGCGAGGAGTCGATAGAGCTGCGGCTCCTCGCGCTCGAGGTCGTCGGGTGCGACGAAGAAGGCCTCGGTGCCGACGGCGAAGAACTCCTCGAGCGCCTCGGCACCGTACGGGTCCAGGAAGGTCTCCTCCTCGTTGTCGACGCGCTCGGCGAACTGCTCGTACTCATCGGCGAGCGCATGCAGCCACCGGCCGCGCTCGGTCGTCGGATCGACGGTCTCGAGGCCGGCGGTGATGCCGCGTCGCATGTCGATGACGTGCGCGAACTCGTGGACGACGACGTTGTAGCCGTCGACTGCCGACTCGCCGGCATCGTCGACGTCGCGCCAAGCGAGCATCACCGGGCCGCCGCTCATCGCCTCGCCGCTGAGCTCCTCGTCGTAGGCATGCACGATCCCGTCCTCGTCCTCGACCTCTCGGCGGGCGACGACCGCGTCTTCATGGACGACGATGCCGACGAAGCCGTCGAGCCAGTCGAGGCCGAGCGCCAGCGCCGGCAGGCAGGCCTGGGCGGCGATCGCGACGGCCATCTCGTCGGTGACGACGAGCCCGCGGACGCCGCTGAATTCCTTCTCGGCGAGAAAGAGCGTCGCCATCTCGCGCAGGGCTGCCACCTGCTCAGCGCTGCGCGCGGCGAGGAACGGAAAGCGCACGAGCGTCAGCTGCCAGAGCGCATCGGGAATCGCGCGTCGCTCGAGAGCGCGCGCGCGCCGCCAGCGCTGCCACCAGCCGATCACGCCGCGTCCGACGGTGGCGCGCCGAGAGGCGCGATGCGCGCGAAGCCGCTCGCGCTCCAGCGCAGGATCTCGGCGCGCGGGGCGCTGCTGCCGTCGAGCTCCCAGTCGCTCAGCACGTGGCGCACGGCGCCGGCCGCGAGGTCGTGGCTCGCCGGCGCGTGGGTGTGGCCGTGGATCAGCGTGGGCGTCTCGGCGCCGCGCATCCAGCCCAGGGCGGCACCGGCGTCGACGTCGATGAAGCCGCCGCGTGCGCGCGGCTCGCGTCGCCCGCTGCGCTGCCTGAGCGCGCTGCCGATGGCGCGGCGAGCCGACAACGGCAGGGCGCCGAACGCGCGCTGGAGCGTGGGGTTGCGCACCACCGCTCGGTAGCGCTGATAGGCCACGTCGTCGATGCAGAGCGCGTCGCCGTGCGAGAGCAGCACGCGCTCGCCGAACGCGACGACGACGGTCGGGTCGGCCAGGCGAACCACGCCGTTCGCCTCGAGGAGCGCATCGCCGACGAGGAAATCGCGGTTGCCGGCCATGAAGCCGACCGTGCGCTCGGCCGCGGCGGCACTCAGCACCTCGGCGCAGCGAGCCTCGAAGCCGCGCTCGGCCATGTCGTCGCCGACCCACACCTCGAACAGGTCGCCGAGGATGAACACCGCGTCGGCGTCGGTGTGGCGCAGGTGTTCCGCCCACGCCTCGAAGACGCGCGGCGTGTTCTCGGAGAGGTGCAGGTCCGAGAGCAGGTCGATCGCCCGCCAGTGCGCGGGAGCGACGAAGGTCGCCGGCGACCGGGCCTGCGGCAGCGCCGGTGCGCGCGGCGACGACGCTGCCACGGTGCCCGCCGCCTCGCTGCAAGCCGGCGTCAGGAGACGACGGTCGCGCGCGTGATCGTCACGTCGTCGAGCGGCACATCGGAGTGACCGCCGCGGTTGCCCGTGCGGACCTTCTCGATCGCGTCGACGACGTCCTGGCCCGAGACGACGCGCCCGAACACCGCGTAGCCCCAGCCCTGCGGGGTCTCCGACTTGAAATTGAGGAACTCGTTGTCGGCTGCGTTGATGAAGAACTGCGCGGTCGCCGAGTGCGGCGCCGACGTGCGCGCCATCGCGAGCGTGTACTTGTCGTTCTTCAGGCCGTTGCTCGCCTCGTTCTTGATGGTCGAGCCGGTCGGCTTCTGGATCATGCCGGGCTCGAAGCCGCCGCCCTGGACCATGAAGCCCTTGATGACGCGGTGGAACACCGTGCCGTCGTAGTGGCCGTTCTCGACGTTGGTCAGGAAGTTCTTGACCGTCTCGGGCGCTTTCTCATCGTCGAGCTCCACCCGGATGGTGCCGGCGCTCGTTTCCAGATCGACTTGTCTCATCGCTCATTTCTCCACGGTTGCTTTCTTGATCACCACTTGCTGCAGGGGAACATCGCCGGCGCCGGTGGGCGTCGCGCGGATCTTGTCGACGACGTCCATGCCCTGCACGACCTTGCCGAAGACGGTATAGCCATTGCCATCGCGGGACTGTGCCTGGTTGAGGAAATCGTTGTCCTTGACGTTGATGAAGAACTGCGCGGTCGCCGAGTTCGGGTCGGCAGTTCGCGCCATCGCGATCGTCCCGCGCTGGTTGGTCAGGCCGTTGCGGCTCTCGAGGCCGATCGGTGCGCGCGTCGGCTTCTCCTTCATGTCGGTCGTCATGCCGCCGCCCTGGATCATGAAGTTCTCGATGACGCGATGGAAGATCGTGCCGTCGTAGTGGCCGGCTTTGACGTACTCGAGGAAGTTGGCGACCGTCTTCGGCGCCTTCGCCGCGTCGAGCTCGACGACGATGTCGCCGGCCGAGGTGGCGAACCTGACCTTCTGCGCGAGCGCGTTGCCGCTGGCGCAGAGCGCGAGCCCGGCGAGCAGGGCGGTGAGGAAGCGCGAGAAGAACGACTGCATCGAGGACTCCGATCGTTGAAGTGGAATGGATTCGGGCGGTCAGCGCCGAGCGGCCGACGCCGGCCGGGCGGCGGGTTGCGGCGGCGCAGCCTTGGGCTCGGCGGAGATCGCGGTCAGCTGGCGCACGAGCGCCAGCTTTCGCGGCAAGGTCGCGCTCGCGGGCTCGAGACGGAGCGCGCGCGCGTACGACTGCGCCGCGAGCAGGGCATGGACGTCGCCGAGGTTCTCGTGCGCGGGTGCGTAGGCGGGGTTGAGGCGGATCGCTTCTTCGAGCTCGGCGCGCGCCTTGCCGTAGTCGCCCGCGGCGGCGTGGATGGCGGCGAGGTTGTTGTGCGGCTCGGCGAGCTCGGGATATTCCTGGACGAGCTGCTGCAGGATCGGCTGCGCATCGGCCGAACGGCCGATGTCGACGAGGATCACAGACTTGAGAAATCGCATCTGCGCGTCCTTCGGTTGCGTCGCGAGAACGCGCTCGGCGCGTTCGATCGCGGCGGCGCTCTGGCCCGAGCGGTGCAGCCGCGTGACCTCGCTCAGCTCTTCGGCGGTGGCGGCGCCAGCGGGTGTCGGGACGGCTGCGGAAAGCACCAGCCAGAGAGCCAACCCGCCTGCGAGGATCCTGAATTGCATCGTGGGAACGGAGCTCTCGAACGGTGCGACGAACGCCGATTTCACGCTCGTGAGGACCGCTATACTGAATCGATTGTAGGGTACGCACACGATGCCGAAAGCCCTTCTCGACGCGATGCGCGACGCGGCGGGAGGTGCGAAGCAGGCCCCCGCTGCATGACACTTCGCATCCACAACACGCTGACCCGCGCGACCGAGCGCTTCACGCCGATCGAGCCGGGCCACGTCCGCCTGTACGTCTGCGGCATCACCATCTACGACCTGTGCCACATGGGCCATGCCCGCTTCATGCTGGCATTCGACGTGGCGCAGCGCTGGCTGAAGACGATCGGCTATCGCGTCACCTACGTCCGCAACATCACCGACATCGACGACAAGATCATCCGCCGCGCGCTCGAGCGCGGCATCACGATCCGCGCCCTCACCGAGGAGAACATCGCCGCGCTGCAGGAGGACGCCGATGCGCTCGGTCTCGAGCGCCCGACGCATCAGCCGCGCGCCACCCAGTACGTGCCGCAGATGCTCGAGATGATCGCGACGCTCGAGGAGAAGGGCCTCGGCTACCGCAGCAGCAACGGCGACGTCAACTTCGCGGTGCGCCGGTTCCCCGGCTACGGCAAGCTCTCGGGCAAGTCGATCGACCAGCTGCGCGCCGGCGAGCGCGTCGCCGTCCTCGATGGCAAGGACGATCCGCTCGACTTCGTGATGTGGAAGTCGGCCAAGGAGAGCGAGCCCGACGACGCGAAGTGGCCGAGCGGGTACGGCCTCGGCAGGCCCGGCTGGCACATCGAGTGCTCGGCGATGTGCAAGGCGCTGCTGGGCGAGCACTTCGACATCCACGGCGGCGGGCAAGACCTGCAGTTCCCCCATCACGAGAACGAGATCGCCCAGAGCGAGGGCGCGAGCGGCCGGCCGTTCGTCAACGTCTGGATGCACAACGGGCTGCTGAACACCGACAACGAGAAGATGTCGAAGTCGCTCGGCAACTTCTTCACCATCCGCGACGTGCTGAAGCGCTTCGACGGCGAGACGATCCGCTTCTTCATGGTGCGAGCGCACTACCGCAGCCAGTTCAATTTCAGCGACACCGGCCTCGACGATGCGAGGAGCGCGCTGCGCCGGCTCTACACGGCGCTCGACGCGGTGGCCCTCGAAGGAGCGGCGGAAGTCGACTGGAACGACTCGCGAGCGGCCGCGTTCCGCGCGGCGATGAACGACGACTTCAACACGCCGATCGCCGTGTCGATCCTGTTCGAGCTCGCCGCCGAGGTGAACCGCAACCGCAAGCCCTCCGACGCGGCGCTGCTCAAGGGTCTCGGCGCGACCCTCGGCGTTCTGCAGCAGGCGCCGCGCGCTTTCCTGCAATCGGGCGCCGGCCTGTCGGAGGACGGCATCGCCGAGCGCATCGCCGCGCGCGCCGAGGCCAAGCGCTCGCGCGACTTCGCGCGCGCCGATGCGATCCGCGACGAGCTCGCGGCGCTCGGCATCGTCCTCAAGGACACCGCCCAGGGCACGACGTGGGTGAAAGGCTGAACTTGGCGAGCGCCGCCGCGCCGAGCCTCGTCGCCGAGTTCTGGGACGACGCGTGCAAGCACCTGGTCAAGCGCGACCGGGTCATGAAGAAGCTCATTCCGCGCCTCGGCGACGGGCGGCTCGAGAGCCGAGGCGACGCGTTCACGACCCTGGCGCGGTCGATCGTCGGCCAGCAGATCTCGGTGAAGGCGGCGCAGGCGGTCTGGGACCGCTTCGTCGCGCTCACCGCGGGTCCCTCGAGCCGGCTCTCTCCCCACGCCGTCCTCGCGCTCGATGCGCCGCACATCCGCGCCGCCGGACTGTCGGCACGCAAGGTCGAGTACCTGTGCGACCTCGCCGAGCACTTCCAGTCGGGCGCCGTGCGGCCGGCGCGCTGGCGCGAGATGGACGACGAGGCGATCATCGAGGAGCTCGTCGGCATCCGCGGCATCGGTCGCTGGACCGCGGAGATGTTCCTCATCTTCCACCTGCTGCGGCCGAACGTGCTGCCGCTCGACGACGTGGGCCTCATCAAGGGAATCAGCGTCAACTACTTCAGCGGCGAGCCAGTCTCGCGCGCCGAAGCGCGCGAGGTGGGCGATGCCTGGGCACCCTACCGCTCGGTCGCCACTTGGTACATTTGGCGCAGCCTCGATCCGATGCCGGTCAGCTACTGATGCCCATGTCCAAACGACACTTCCTCGACTTCGAGCAGCCGGTCGCAGAGCTGGAAGCGAAGATCGAGGAGCTCCGCTACGTCCAGAACGAGTCGGCGGTCGACATCTCCGAGGAGATCGACCGCCTGAGCAAGAAGAGCCTGCTCCTCACCAAGGACATCTACTCCGGCCTCACGCCATGGCAGGTGACGCAGATCGCGCGCCACCCGCAGCGGCCGTACACGCTCGACTACGTCGCCGAGGTCTTCACCGACTTCCAGGAGCTGCACGGCGACCGCGCCTTCGCCGACGATCAATCGATCGTCGGTGGCATGGCGCGCTTCAACGGCCAGCCGTGCGTCGTCCTCGGCCACCAGAAGGGCCGCGACACCAAGGAGCGCGCGGCGCGCAACTTCGGCATGTCGCGTCCCGAGGGCTACCGCAAGGCGCTCAGGCTGATGAAGCTTGCAGAAAAGTTCACCTTGCCGGTGTTCTCCTTCGTCGACACGCCCGGAGCGTATCCGGGCATCGGCGCCGAGGAACGAGGCCAGTCCGAGGCGATCGGCCGCAACATCTTCGAGATGGCGCAGCTCGCGGTGCCGATCATCGTCACGATCATCGGCGAGGGCGGCTCGGGCGGAGCACTGGCGATCAGCGTCGGCGACCAGCTCCTCATGCTGCAGTACTCGATCTATTCGGTGATTTCCCCCGAGGGCTGCGCCTCGATCTTGTGGAAGACTGCCGAGCGGGCGTCGGAGGCGGCCGAGCAGCTCGGCATCACGGCGCATCGGCTCAAGGCGCTCGGCCTCGTCGACAAGATCGTCAACGAGCCGGTCGGCGGCGCGCACCGCGATCCCAAGCAGATGGCTGCTTTCCTGAAGCGCGCCCTCAACGACGCGTTTCGCCAGGTCAGCGACATGCCGGTCAAGGAGCTCGTGCAGCGCCGCTACGACCGGCTGCAGTCCTACGGCCGATTCAGCGACACCACGGCGCGCTGACGAGCCCCGCGGGCGTCGCGCGCTCGCCGTCGCGTTCAGCGGAGGGCGCGATTCGACCGCGCTGCTTCACGCGACGGCCACGCAGTCGGCATCGCTCGGCGTCTCCGTCCTCGCGCTCCACGTTCATCATGGCCTGAGCGCGAGCGCCGATGCCTGGCTCGATCACGCGAGCGCGCTTTGTGCACGCTGGTCCCGGCGCGGCCTGCCCGTCGAGCTGGTCGCGCGCCGCGTCGCCGAGCGTCCCGCGCCCGGCGAGAGCGTCGAGGCCTGGGCACGACGCGCGCGCTACCGCGCCTTGCGCGAGATGGCGCGCGCGCGCGGCGTCGACCTCGTCCTCCTCGCCCATCACCGGCGCGATCAGGCCGAGACCTTCCTGCTGCAGGCACTGCGCGGCGGCGGCGTTGCCGCGCTCTCCGCGATGCCCAAGGTCGTCCGCCGCGACGGCGTCACCTGGGCTCGACCGTGGCTCGAGCAGTCGCACGAGGCGATCGAGGCGTATGCCCGGCGCCACCGCCTTCGCTGGATCGACGACGACAGCAACGACGACGACCGCTTCGCCCGCAATCGCCTGCGGCGGCGCGTCTGGCCGGTGCTCGTCGACGCGTTCGGCGCAGCCGAGGGCTCGATCGCCGATGCGGCACGGCGCGTCCAGGACGCGGCGGCGGTCGTCGACGAGGTCGCCGCGCTCGACCTCGCCGCGGTCGCCGACGAACGCGCGCTCGACCTTGCCGCATGGCGAGCGCTGTCGAGCGCACGCCGTCGGCAGGCGTTGCTGCGCTGGCTGCGCGGCGTCGTTGCCGCAGCCCCGCCCGCCAGCCTCGTCGAGCGGCTCATGGACGAGGCGATCGCCTCGGGCCCGCAGCGCCGGTGGCCGGCCGGTGGCCTCGAGCTGCGCAGCTATCGCGGCCGGCTCGAGGCGGTCGCGCCGCCGTTGGCGGCGGCGGAGCGGCCGCGAATGATGGTCGATCTGAGCTGCCCGGGGCGTCATGAGGTGCCGGCTTGGCACGGCTCGTTTCTTGTCGATCGCGTCGAAGCAGGCGGCCTGTCGGTGGCGAAGGCGTCGCGCCTCGAGCTGCGCGCACGCGCGCCGGGCGATTCCTTCCAGGCCGGCGAGGGTCGTCCGCGGCGCAGCCTGAAGCTGCAGTTTCAGGCGAAGGGCGTCGCGCCGACGCTGCGTGACGGCCCGATCCTCTGCAGCTACGGCGTGACGGCGTTCGTGCCGGGACTCGGCCTCGACGCGCGTGCGCGGGCGGCCGCTGGCGAGGTCCAGGTCGCGCTGGCATGGCTGCCGGACTGATGCGTTCGGCGGTCGCCGGGCGCCCGAAGGGCGCTGGCTAGAATCGCTTTCCCCCGGCATCCAGGCCGGGCTTTCTCCGGCCGCAGCGACGCGTGCCTCCTCCCGCATGGCATTGATCGTTCACAAGTACGGCGGCACCTCGATGGGCTCGCCGGAGCGGATCCAGAGCGTCGCGCGCCGGGTCGCGAAATGGGTGAGGGCGGGACACCAGCTCGTCGTCGTGCCCTCGGCGATGAGCGGCGAGACCAATCGCCTGCTCGCCCTCGCGCGCCAGCTTTCGCCCGAGGCGACGACGGATGAGGTCCTGCGCGAGCTCGACATGATTGCCTCGACCGGCGAGCAGGTCTCGGTGGGCCTGCTCTCGCTCGCGCTGCAGGCCGAGGGCGTCGCAGCCGTGAGCTACGCCGGCTGGCAGGTGCCGATCGCCACCGACGTCGCCTACACCAAGGCACGCATCGAGAAGATCGACGACGCGCGCGTGCGCGCCGACCTCGCGGCGGGCAAGGTCGTCGTGATCACGGGCTTCCAGGGCGTCGATCCTCAGGGCCACATCACGACGCTCGGCCGCGGCGGCTCCGACACCTCGGCCGTGGCGATCGCGGCGGCGCTGCGCGCCGACGAGTGCCTGATCTACACCGACGTCGACGGCGTCTACACGACCGATCCGCGCATCGTCGCCGACGCGCGCCGCCTCACCACCATCAGCTTCGAGGAAATGCTCGAGATGGCGAGCCTCGGCTCGAAGGTGCTGCAGATCCGCTCGGTGGAATTCGCCGGCAAGTACCGCGTGCCCCTGCGCGTGCTGTCGAGCTTCACGCCGTGGGACATCGACATCGCCGAGGAAGCGCGCTCGGGCACCCTGATCACTTTCGAAGAGGACGTCAAGATGGAAAAAGCCGTCGTGTCCGGCATCGCCTTCAACCGCGACGAAGCCAAGATCAGCCTCGTCGGCGTCGCCGACAAACCCGGCATCGCCCACATGATCCTCGGCCCGGTCGCCGACGCCAACATCGACGTCGACGTCATCATCCAGAACGTCTCGCACGAGGGCAAGACCGATTTCTCCTTTACCGTTCCCCGCAACGACTACGCGCGCACGATGGCCCTCATGAAGAGCGCGGTGCTGCCGAAGACCGGTGCCGCCGGGCTGCTGGGCGACGACCGCATCTGCAAGGTCAGCATCGTCGGCATCGGCATGCGCTCGCACACCGGCGTCGCGAGCAAGATGTTCGCCGCGCTGAGCGCGGAGGGCATCAACATCCAGATGATCACGACGAGCGAGATCAAGACTTGCGTTGTGATCGACGAGAAGTACATGGAGCTCGCGGTCCGGGCCTTGCACAAGGCCTTTGATCTGGACCAGGCACCGAGCGCGGCCTAGCCTGCTTTAGGGGCGGCCGCGGCTGTCGCGGAAGTTAGAATCCGCGTCGACGGAGCTGTGACCGAGTGGCCGAAGGTGCTCCCCTGCTAAGGGAGTATGTGGGCAAAACCTGCATCGAGGGTTCGAATCCCTCCGGCTCCGCCAACCATGCCTCTGACCAACGCCCCGCAAGGGGCGTTTTTCATAGGTAAAATGGCCTAAACGGCGTCTCCTGAAGTCCACGGAAATCCCGCGCAATCTCTTCGTTTTTGGTGGGTAGGTAGGCGCCGTGGGAGGGCTTTGAATGCCTCGCAAAGCCAGGGAGTTGTCGGCGCTGGAAATCCACCGGCTGCTCAAGCCGGGGCGATGGAGCGTGGGCGGCGTCGACGGGCTCGCGCTTCAAGTCACGGCGACCGGAGCACGAAGCTGGGTCCTTCGCATGAGTCCGGCAGGGCGCCGGCGCGAGATGGGGCTCGGCAGCTTTCCGTCTGTCACCGTCGCTCAGGCCCGGGAAAAGGCCAGGCGACATCGGTTGCTGGCGGAGGAGGGCACCGACCCGGTCGCCGCGCGGCGCGCCATTCGCAGCGCTGCTGCCGCGGAGCAGTTGACGCAGAAGACCTTTTCAGAGGTCGCTGCGCAGTACATCGCCCAGCACGAGACGTCGTGGAAGAACCCGAAGCACCAGGCACAGTGGACGGCGACGCTGCGAACCTATGCGGAGCCTTCGATCGGCAGGCTGTTCGTGCGCGACATCCGCCCGGCACATGTCATCGGCGTGCTCGAGCCCATCTGGACGACGAAGACTGAAACTGCCAGTCGCGTTCGCTCGCGGATCGAGCTCGTGCTCGACTACGCCGCAGCACGCGGCTATCGGGATGGCCTCAACCCCGCCCGCTGGAAGGGAAATCTGGATGCCGCCCTTCCGAAGGCTTCCAAAGTGGCGCCGGTGCGCCACCACGCGGCGGTCGGCGTGAAGGACGTTTCGTCGTTCATCGAGCGTCTGCAGTCGCAAGAGGGTGTCGGCGCGCGGGCACTCGAGTTCGCGGTACTGACGGCCGCTCGCTCCGGCGAGGTTCGCGGCGCACGCTGGTCGGAGATCGACCTGGAAGCGGCACTCTGGACGATTCCAGCAGCGCGGATGAAGTCGGGACGCGAGCATCGGGTGCCGCTTTCGAGGCTCGCCCTCCAGCTGCTGCGTTCCTTGCCGGGCGACCGGCCGCCTGAAGGTCACGTGTTCCCGGGAATACGAGGTCCGCTGTCCGACATGAGCCTGACGGCCGTACTGCGACGAATGAACGTGGCGGCGACCGCGCACGGCTTCCGCAGCACGTTCCGGGATTGGGTTGCGGAGCACACGGAGTACTCCGGCGAGGTCGCGGAAATGGCGCTGTCGCATGCGATCGGCGACAAGGTCGAGGCAGCCTACCGCCGTGGCGACCTGCTCGCGAAGCGGGTAGCGCTCATGGCCGACTGGGCCTCGTTCCTGGAGGGGTCTCGAAAGGCCGGGCGCAATGCAACCTAGCAAGGCTACGGAATTGACGGTCGGAGCCGGCCCCCAGGGGCCACACGGGAAGTCCGGCGTCTCGCGCTCCAGGTCAGCTTGATCTGCGTCGCGCAACGCAGCGAACACCGCCCGAGTGGAGACGGTGCTGGCACGAGCGTCATCGCCAGGCTGCTCGGCAAGGATGATTGAGTTCGCCTCGCCACCGTCTGAAATGATGCTAAGGCGTCCCCCGTCAGGCGAGAACCCTCGTTCAAGGGGCCATGGGCGTCGGTGTAATAAGAGGGCCTGACATTCGTCGCCGAGCCTCGCCATTCTTGGCTCTCCGAAAAGCGCAAAGCTGGCCCGCGGAGTGGGCTGACGCGAGCGCGCGGGTCGAGCGAGGATCAGAAAGTCTGCGTCCAGTTCCGAAGGATTGTCAGCTCGTCGCGCACCACAACCGGAAACCCCTTGCGACCCTTACGTTCATCGCACAAGAGCTTGTCGAGCGCGGCTTGGCATTGTTGCGGCTCGTGCGAGACCTCGGCCAGCGCGTTGGTGATCCGCGGAAACTGCAGGCTGAGGTTCTGGGGACGCAGTGTCGGCGGCAGGGCCAGCAACCAGTCGATGGCTCGACCCGTGAGGGCGCGGTCGGTCGGCAGGATTCCGCGCCGCACTCTCTTCCAGTGTTCTGGCGGCCGGACCGTGGCCACGTCGAATTGCGACACTGAGTCGCTGTTCAGGATTCGCCGCGCCTCCTCGAAGTCGATGAGCTCGAACTCGAGGCCTTGATCCTGCCAAGAGGATGAGGGTGAAACGGACGGCTTCTTGAGCTGATCCATCGAAGCGGGTCAGAAAACGCGATTGGGAATTGTGATGGGGATGCCTACCGGCGGTCTCGCCGCCGAGGGCCTTGCTCGAAGCCCGCCATGAACCCGATATGCATTCCGTGAGTTCGTGCACATCATGTCAACGTGAAGCCCCCTTTGCTCTTTACGTCGCCTGGAAGGGTGCGAATATGGACGACCCAGGAGCGCACCGATGTCCCGCAAGAGTACCCCTGCCGTTTCTCGCAAGGTTTGGCGCATGAGTGCCAACGCGCCATTAGGCGGAATCGTCAGCAGCGATCCCCTCGCAAAGCCGGGCTCGCATGAGGGGCGCGCCGAACGGTCGGAAGCCGACTGGCAGTCCTCGTCCTATGCACTCTTGAGCGGATGTCAGGTCAAGGACTACACCGATCGTATCCCGGACCGGGTGTTCGATTCCTTGTTCAAGGATTGATGACGGTCGACGCCCTGCAAGATCGTCCAGCTGCCTGCGCCACGACTCCGGCGCTTCGCCGTTCCTGAAGACCCCGCAAACGCGGGTTGGCGACGATCGGTAGAGGGGTCAACAGGGTCTCGGAGGCATCATCCCCGTGTGATGCTCAAGGCACCGAAGGCGGCCCATCTTCTCGCGACGATGCGCGTGCTGCGCTTCCGATATGCGCGGCCGTCGCTGTCGATCCAGGACGCACACGACGCCGTCAAAGGTCTCGCTGTGCGCCTCGGCACGGAAGACCTTCCGCGGGACGACGACTTAGTGCTCGAGGAGACGCTTCGCAAGGCGACCGGCGTGAGCGTCGCCGAGTTGGCTCAGGTCGCGGAGGACTGGCCGAACGCCTAGCGGTCGTAGGCCGGGACCTGACGGTGGCCAACCCTGGGCGAGGGCGGAACCGCTGGTCTGAGGGAGGCGGGGATTGAAAAGCGGTGGCCCGGCGCTGGTTTCGAATCTCGCCGGCCTGCGCGTGCCGAACGCCGACACTTGCGCACCCCGGGCCGGCATTGCCGACCGCCCGTCAGCCGTTTTCAGAACCCGAATGCTCGGTTGCGCCGATTTCAGACTGAAAGCTAAAACGGATCAACGACTAACGACCCCACAGCCGAGGAAGGCGGTCTTGCGGTCAGGTGGATGGGTGTCTGAAGGCGCCACGCGGGCGCGCGATGCCGGGGTACCCGAGCGCAGGTCGTCCTGGCGAGCGCCCTCGTGCAGGCGAACGGCGAGACTTACTTTGTTGATTCGTCCTCTCGCTTGCAGCCAACATCTCCCTGCATCCGTGAGGTTGACTCCGTCAATGAAGCCCACGATCTTGAGACGCTCCTGCACGTGGGGCGGCACTTGCTGCGACCGGCCGTCGAACCAGGCAACAAGCCATTCGGTCTCCATCCTCGACAAGGTCACTCCATCCACGCGTCAGTCCCGGCTTGATCGTGGACTTATCGGCTCGCACGCGGCCAACTGTAGGAGCCGCTGCCTCGGAGGACAGCGAAAGTCACGGGGAGCGGCGCGGCGCCTATCAGGATCGCGCAGCGGAGACAGCCCGCGGTTCGCGGTGCTGGCGAGGCACGCGATCAAGGGCGATCTAGCCAAGCCGCGATCGAGAGGCCGGTGCCGACGAGATACAGCAGCCACGTCTGCCAAACGGCGTACGGGTAGAGCATCAGCGCCAGCCCGACCCAGCGCATGCGCGAGCGACCCAACCGCTTGCCGTGGTAGTAAGCGACCAGGCCGATCAAACCGAAGACAACGACGCCTGCGAGATAGAGAGGGCTGGGCAGTTTCAGGCCCAACTCCTTAAAGGTCTCGAGGCTGTCCTGCAAGTTCATGCCTTACCAGAACGAGAAACGATGAGGTGACCGATCTCTGTTCTCACGCGCGGGTGACGTTCATTCCAGCAGCGTGAAGTTGGTCGGCAGCGCCAGCCGGTCATTCCCGGCGTTCTCGTCGATCCACGCCCTGGCCACCGTGGCGACGCGCTGTCCAGCCTCATCGCGCGTGCGGAAGATCTCGAGGTCGATGAACCGCTGCGAGCGCGTACGCTCGCCATCAAGCGCCAGGATCGCGACCCTGGCGCGGTATCGACCGTTCTCCGTCGGCGTCGATACGTCGGCGAACGTGTAGCCCTTGTAGATGCTGGTCGCGCTCACCGAATTCCCCTGTGACAGGGATGATTTTCGATCGACGCGCGCGCGTCGGGATTGCCGTCCGGAGGACAGGCGCGCGTTTCGTTATGAATGCACAGGGCTCCGGCGCACTGGCCTCGGCGCGCGGACCTTCCATTCAGAACGTCGCACCGCTGCCGATGAAGGGGCAACGTGTCCGACCCCCGATGATGCTCGCGGCAACTCCCCCGTCCGCGGCGCGGGTCGCTCTCGACGACTCGCGCCTGCCGCCCGCCGGAACGCGTCTCGGCGAGTTCGAGATCCTTCGCCCGCTCGGCATCG
>DATIDZ010000045.1:0-5559 GCA_035456045.1 Caldimonas sp. | reverse complement strand
CTCGGCGGCTTCTTCGTCATCGACGTGCCGGACCTCGACACGGCGCTGTCGTGGGCGGCGCGCGCGCCGTGCGCGGCGCTCGGCGGCGTCGAGGTGCGACCGGTCCTGCCGCCGCCCCAAGGCTGAGACGGCATGGCGGCGGCGCGCTCGCCCGCGGATGCGGCCGCGACCGTGGCGCGCGACTCGTACGGGCGCCTCGTCGCCTTCCTCGCGGCGCGCTCGCACGACATCGCCGCGGCCGAGGACGCGCTCGGCGATGCCTTCGCCGCCGCGCTCGTCCGCTGGCCGGTCGACGGCGTCCCCGACGCCCCCGACGCCTGGCTGCTGACGGCGGCGCGGCGACGCCTGCACGACCGCTGGCGCCATCGCCGGGTCGAGGGGGGCGCGGAAGCGACGCTCGCGATCGTCTTCGGCGAGCTCGCCGCGACGCCCGAGCCGCAGTTCCCCGACGAGCGCCTGAAGCTGATGTTCGTCTGCGCCCACCCGGCGATCGATCCCACCGCGCGCGCGGCGCTGATGCTGCAGACGGTCCTCGGCCTCGACGCCGCGCGCATCGCGTCGGCGTTCCTGGTCGCGCCGTCGACCCTGTCGCAGCGGCTGGTTCGCGCCGAGACCAAGATCCGCAGCGCCGGCATCGCCTTCGAGGTGCCGGGTGCCGACGAGTGGCCGGGCCGGCTCGCCGACGTGCTCGAGGCGATCTACGCCGCCTACGGCACCGGCTGGGACGACGTCGCCGGCACCGACCCTGAGCGCAGCGGCCTCGCGCGCGAAGCGCTGACGCTGGCGGCGATGCTTGCGCACCAGGTCGACGACGCGGCCGAGGCCTGGGGCCTGCTCGCGCTGCTCGCGTTCTGCCAGTCGCGCGTCGGCGCACGCCGCGACGGCGCCGGCGACTACGTGCCCCTGCTCGCGCAGGACACGTCGCTCTGGGACCGCGAGCTTCTCGGCGTCGGCGAAGCCGCGCTGCACCGCGCCGCCGCGCTCGGCGCGCCGGGCGCGTTCCAGCTCGAGGCGGCGATCCAGTCGGCGCACACCCAGCGACGGCTCGGCGCGAACGTTCCCGACGCCGCGATCGTCGCGCTCTACGACGCGCTGGTCGCCATCCGGCCGACGATCGGCGCGATCGTCAGCCGCGCCTGCGCGGTCGGTGCGGCGCAGGGTCCGGCGACGGGCCGCGCCGCCTTGGCGACGCTGCCTGCCGCAGAGGTCGACGGCTACCAGCCGTACTGGGCGGCGCTGGCGCACCTCGCTGCGACCGGCGGCGATGCCGCCACCGCGCGGACGGCGCGCGAGCGCGCCATCGGCCTCAGCACCGACCCGGCGGTGCGGCGCTTCCTGCTGCGCCAGAGCGACGCGCGCTGACGCCAGGGTCGCCGCGCGCCGTCCATACTGGCGGCTCGCCCCGCTCGTCGACGACCCACCCGCCGCCATGTGCCAGCTGCTCGGCATGAACGCCAACACGCCGACCGACGTGATGTTCAGCTTCACGGGCTTCGCCACGCGCGCCGAAGAGCACAAGGACGGCTTCGGCATCGCCTTCTTCGAGGACAAGGGGGTGCGCCTGTTCGTCGACACCTCGAGCGCGCGCGAGTCGCCGGTGGCCGAGATGGTGCGGCGCTATCCGATCCGCAGCCGCAACATCGTCGCCCACATCAGGAAGGCGACCCAGGGCCGCGTCGCGCTCGAGAACACGCACCCCTTCGTGCGCGAGCTGTGGGGCCGCTACTGGGTGTTCGCGCACAACGGCGACCTCAAGAACTACGTGCCGCGACTGCACGGGGCGTTCCGGCCGGTCGGCAACACCGACAGCGAACGCGCCTTCTGCTGGCTGATGCAGGAGCTCGCCAAGTCGCACGCGACCGTGCCGCCGATCGCCGAGCTGAGCGCGACGCTCGCCGAGCTGCTTCCTCAGGTGGCCGCGCACGGCGTCTTCAACGCCATGCTCGACAACGGCCAGGCGCTGTGGGCGCACTGCTCGACGCACCTGCACCACATCGTCCGCCAGCATCCCTTCGCGCGCGCATCGCTGCAGGACGAGGACGTCACCGTCGACTTCGCCCAGCACACCTCGCCGCGCGACCGCGTCGCCGTGATCGTCACCGAGCCGCTGACGAAGGACGAGCAGTGGCACTCGTTCGCCCCGGGCGAGATGCGCGTGTTCGTCGATGGAGCGCCGCTCGACCGCTGACGGGGGCGCCGCGCCGGCCGCGCGCCGGACGCGAGCGCATTGGAGACAATGCAGCCCGCCGCCACCCCCGGGGACAGGAAGCACATGGCCAGCACGGAAGCTCCCAAGATCCGCTTCGACATCTTCTACAAGCACGACGACCTGACCCGCCTGCTGTTCGAGTACGCGCAGGCGTTTCCGACGCTGGCCGCGATCCGCTCGATCGGCAAGAGCTACGAGGGGCGCGACATCTTGGTGGCGACGGTCACCAACGTGGCCACCGGCGCGGCCGAGGACAAGCCGGCGTTCTGGGCCGACGGCAACATCCACGCCGCCGAGCTGACGGCATCGACCGCGGTGCTGTACTTTCTCAACGAGCTGCTGACGAAGTACGGCAGCGACGCCGAGATCACGCACCTGCTCGACACGCGGGCGATCTACCTTTGCCCGCGCCTGAATCCCGACGGCGCCGAGCTCGCGCTCGCCGACCGGCCGCGCCACATCCGCTCGTCGACGCGGCGCTATCCGTACGACGAGGAGCCGGTCGAGGGACTCACCGCCGAGGACGTCGACGGCGACGGCCGCATCCTCTTCATGCGCGTCGCCGATCCGCACGGCACGTGGAAGAAGTGCGAGCAGGACCCGCGCCTGATGGTCGCGCGCCAGCCGGGCGAGTTCGGCGGCGAGTACTTCCGGCTGATGCCCGAGGGGCTGATCAAGAACTACGACGGCCTGACGATCAAGGTCAACTCGGACCTCGAGGGGCTCGACCTCAACCGCAACTTCCCCTCGGGCTGGCGCCAGGAGCACGAGCAGGTCGGCGCCGGCGACTACCCGACGAGCGAGCCCGAGGTGAAGGCGATGGTCGACTTCATCGTCGGCCACAAGAACATCGGCGCGGCGATCAGCTACCACACGCACAGCGGCGTGATCCTGAGGCCGATGGGCACGGAGAGCGACGACGACATGATCCCGGAGGACCTGTGGGCGATCAAGCGCTTCAGCGAGATCGGCGCGAAGACCACGGGCTATCCGGCGATCAGCATCTGGCACGACTTCAAGTACCACCCGAAGGACATCATCAGCGGCACCCAGGACTGGGTCTACGAGCACCTGGGCGCGCTGTTCTGGGTGGTCGAGATCTGGGCGCCGAACAAGGAAGCCGGGATCACCGACTACAAGTGGATCGACTGGTACCGCGAGCATCCGGTCGAGGACGACCTCAAGCTCATCAAGTGGAGCGACGAGCACTGCGGCGGTCAGGCCCACGTCGACTGGAAGCCGTTCCTGCACCCGCAGCTCGGCGCGGTCGAGATCGGCGGCTGGGACAAGATGAACTACTGGCGCAACCCGCCGCCGAACCTGCGCGAGCGCGAGGCGGCGCGCTTCCCGAAGTGGATGACGACGATCGCGCTGTCGCTGCCCCGGCTCGAGCTGCTGCGCACCGAAGTGCGGTCCCTCGGCGGCGACACGTGGCGGGTTCGCATCGCCGTCGCCAACAGCGGCTGGCTGCCCGCGTACGTGACCAAGCGCGCGCTGGCGCGCAAGACGGTGCGCGGGGTGATCTTCGAGATCCACCTGCCCGAGAACGACCGCTCGGTCTCGCTCGTCAGCGGCAAGCCGCGCATGGAAGGGCCGCAGCTCGAAGGGCATGCGCCGAAGAACTCGCTCAACGCGTTCCTGCCGAGCAAGGAGATCACGGCCGATCGCGCCGTCGGCGAATGGGTGATTCGCGCCCCCCGGGGAACGCGGCTGGCGCTTTCCGCGCGCGCCGAGCGAGCAGGCGTCGTGCGCGCCGAGGTGATCCTCGACTAGCGCGCTAGAACTTGACGCGCACGCCGCCGGCGATGCTGTTGCCCGACGAGACGGAGCTCAGCTTCTCGTACGTCGCGGCGACGTAGATGTCGGTGCGCTTCGAGAGGAAGTAGTCGTAGCCGATCGAACCGATGCTGCCCGTCGTCGACTTGGTCGGCGCCGACACGTGCTGGTGGCCGTAGGCGACGAGGACCAGGCTGGTGCCGAACGGCACCGCGACGCCGAGCTGGTACGAGGTCGTCGTCGAGTCCTCGGCCGCCTCGGTCTTGATGCGGCCCGCCTGCCCGTAGACCCGGATGAACTGGAAGTCGTAGGTGGCGCCGGCGTGCCACACGGTCTGGCGCTCGAAGCCGGCCGGCACCGGCTCGGCGCTGTTGCGGACGCGCTCGGCGACGATGGTCGCCGCGAACGGGCCGGTGATGTAGGCGATGCTCAGCCCGAGGTTGTGGCCGTTCGACCCCGCCGGCGTCGTCTCGTCGGCGTTGGCGGAAAAGACGACCCGCAGCGGGTCCCTGGCGTTGTTGGTGTACCAGATCGAGTTGTTCCAGCGCGTGTCGCCGAGCATCGCGCCCCCCCAGTACTGGCGCACTGTCGGCGAGAAGCCGAGCGATTCGCCGAACGGATTGAACGACGTCGTCGCGAGCCAGAGCGGCGTCGGCGTCCGGCCGAGGACGGTCGTGCCGAACGAGCCCGACAGGCCGGCGCTGGCTTCGCGCGCCCAGAAGGCGTCGCCGATGTCGCGCCCGGCGCCACCGACGTCGACGCGAAGATAGGACTCGAGCCGGAAGACGCCGCGCAGGCCGCCGCCCAGGTCCTCGCTGCCGCGCACGCCGATGAAGCTGGTCTGCATGTTGCCGTTGGTCAGACGCAGCACGTAGTCGTCGCCGCCGACGGGCTTGATGCGAGTGCCCGAAGCGTCGAGCAGGCCGTAGAGGACGGCGGTCTGCGCTCCCGCAGCGCCGGCGGCACAGAGGGCGACGGCAACGAGCGCACGCGCGCAGATCGATCGCATCGTTCGAAGAGGCATCTCGGCTTTCCGACAGACAACGACGCCCGCGAGGGGCGTCGGGCCCGATTCTGGCCGAGATCGCGGCCGGGCGAGGCGGGCGACGGGCACTGACTCGCAGCCGCCACAATCGCGTTCCCTTGTGAGCCGATGAACGATGGAGCTGCTGGTCAACGGCGCGGTGCGCGCTCTTCCCGACGATCTGGCCGATCCGGCGCTGCCGCTGCTGTGGGCGCTGCGCGACCTGCTCGGCCTCACCGGCACGAAGTTCGGTTGCGGCATCGGCGCCTGCGGCGCCTGCACGGTCCACGTCGCGGGCGAGGCGGTGCGCTCGTGCACGTTGCCGATCGGCGCGTTGAAGGGTCGCCGCGTCATCACGATCGAGGCGATCGGCAGCGCCGAGGCGCCGCATCCGCTACAGCGCGCGTGGGTCGCGCACCAGGTGCCGCAATGCGGCTATTGCCAGAGCGGCATCCTGATGGCGGCGGCCGCCTTGCTGGCGAAGACGCGCAAGCCGAGCGATGCCGAGATCGACGCCGCCATCGGCAACGTCTGCCGCTGCGGCACCTAC
>DATIDZ010000044.1:0-2626 GCA_035456045.1 Caldimonas sp. | reverse complement strand
CGAGGACGAGACCCAATCGGTGCTGACGGCCACGGAGAACGGCTACGGCAAGCGCACCAGCATCGTCGAGTACACGCGCCACGGGCGCGGCACCAAGGGAATGATCGCGATCCAGCAATCGGAGCGCAACGGCAAGGTCGTCGCCGCCACGCTGGTTCGACCCGACGACGAGATCATGCTCATCACCGACAGCGGCGTGCTCGTTCGCACGCGCGTCGCCGAGATCCGCGAGCTCGGCCGCGCGACCCAGGGCGTGACGCTGATCGCGCTCGACGACGGCGCGCGCCTGTCGGGGCTGCAGCGGATCGTCGAGAACGATGCCAGCCTCGACGCCGCGATCGCCGACGCCGGCCCGGACAACGCGCCGGCCGATGGAGAAGGCGCATGAGGCGCCTCCTGGCAGCGGCGCTGATCCCGCTCGCCGTCTTGTTCATCGCGGACATCGCCGCGGCGCAGACCCCGCCGCCGACGCAGACCTCTCCCGCCAAGAAGGAACTGGTCCAGCGGCTGATGCGCCTGCAGCAGGCCGATGTCGAGGGCTTCGCGCGGACCGTGGTCGAGCGCCCCGCGGCGCAGATGATGCGCGAGGCCGGCCTGGCCCTCCAGCAGCAGCAGGCGCCGCAGGACAAGCGCGAAGCCGCAGCCCGGGCGATCGAGGCCGAGGTGAAGAAGTACGTCGACGAGGCCTATCCGATCGTGCGCGATCGCGCCGTCAAGATGGCGCCGTCGACGATCGGCGTGGTCCTCGAGACGAAGATGACCGAGGACGAGCTCAGGCAGCTGATCGCCTGGCTCGAATCGCCCACCGCCAAGAAGTACCAGTCGCTCGCGACCGACCTGCGCAACAGCTTCAGCCAGAAGCTGGTCGCCGAGATGCCCGCGGTGCTCGACCCGAAGCTGATGGCGCTCGACGGCAGGATCCGCGTCATCCTCGGCGTTCCGCCCGCCGGCGCGCCGCCCGCGGGATCGACGGCGTCGCCTCCGGCGCGGCCGGCAAGCAAGTAGCCGACGACATGCCCGCATCGTCGTCGCCGCCGGCTGCCGACCTCGACGCGCTGCGCGGGCGCATCGACGCCCTCGATCGTGAGCTGCTCGCCCTGCTCAACCGCCGCGCCGAAGTCGCGACCGCGATCGGCGCGCTCAAGCGCGCCGAAGGCTCGCCGGCGTTCCGCCCGGAACGCGAGGCGGCGGTCATCGATGCGCTGAAGCGCGTCAACGCCGGGCCGTTGCCGACGGAGAGCGTCGCGCCGATCTGGCGCGAGATCATGTCGGCGTGCCGCTCGCTCGAGACACCGACGCGCGTCGCCTACCTCGGACCCGCCGGCACCTTCAGCGAGCTCGCCGCGCTCGGCTACTTCGGCTCGTCGATCGTTCGACTGCCCTGCGCGAACGCGGACGAGGTCTTCCACGCGACCAGCGCAGGCGCCGCGGATTTCGGCGTCGTCCCGGTCGAGAACTCGAGCGAGGGCGTGGTCACGCGCTCACTCGACCTGTTCCTGACGACACCGCTCACGATCGTCGGCGAGACCAGCCTCTACGTCCGCCACAACGTGCTGCGCAAGGTCGACTCGCTCGACGGCATCGCCGCCGTGTGCGCGCACCCGCAGGCGCTCGCGCAATGCCACGCCTGGCTGAGCCACCACCTGCCCGACGCCGAGCGCCGCCCGGTCGCGAGCAACGCCGAAGGCGCGCGCCTGGCCAGCCTCGACCCGACGCTCGCCGGGCTGGCGAGCGAGCGCGCGGCGAGCGAGTACGGCCTCTTCATCGTCGCGCCGGCGGTCCAGGACGACGCCCACAACCGCACGCGCTTCGCGATCGTCGCCCACCCGGGTCACCACCCTCAGCCGAAAGCGTCGGGCCACGATTGCACGAGCCTCGTCGTCTCGGTCGCCAACCGCCCGGGCGCAGTGCACGACATGCTGCAGCCGCTGAAGACGCACGGCGTCTCGATGACGCGCTTCGAGTCGCGGCCGGCCCGATCCGGGCAGTGGGAGTATTACTTCTACGTCGACCTCGACGGCCATCCCGACCAGCCGAACGTCGCCCTGGCCCTGCAGGAGCTGCACGAGGCGTGCGCCTTCTTCAAGCTGCTCGGCACCTATCCCGTCGACTCCCACTGACCGGCACCACTCGATGTTCGAACAACTCGGCGTCATCGGCTGCGGCCTCATGGGCGGCTCGTTCGCCCTCGCCCTCAAGCGTGCCGGCATGGTCCGCCGCGTCATCGGCTACAGCAAGTCGCCGTCGACGACGGAACAGGCCAAGCGCCTGGGCGTCATCGACACCGCAGCCGAGTCGGCGCTGCTCGCCGTCTCGGGCTCCGACATCGTCCTGCTCGCCGTCCCGGTCTCCGCGACCGAGGCGACGTTCAAGGCGATCCGCCACCTCATCGAGCCGCACATGCTGGTGATGGACGTCGGCTCGACCAAGCGCGACGTCGTCGATGCCGCGCGGCGGGTGCTGAAGGACCGCATCGTCTCGTTCGTGCCCGCGCATCCGATCGCCGGCAAGGAGGTGGCCGGCATCGACCACGCCGACGCGGCGCTGTTCCAGGGCCGCCAGGTCATCCTCACGCCGCTGCCCAAGACGTCGCCCGAGCTGGTGCGCAAGGCCACCGACACGTGGG
>DATIDZ010000043.1:0-9888 GCA_035456045.1 Caldimonas sp. | reverse complement strand
AGGGCGCCGACACCGGCACGCGGATGCCGACGGTGCGGTTGTCGGTGCCCCAGTGGATGTTGATCGGCGCCGCGGTGAAGCGCGCGAGCCGGCGGTAGCTGTTCACGTAGGGCGCAAAGAGGGCCAGGGCCGACGGGATGTAGCGCTGCAGGCCGCCGATGTACCAGCGGAATTCGGGGCTCGGCTCGCCCGACTCGCTGCTGAACAGGTTGCGGCCGCTGGCCTGCTCGACGATGCTCTGGTGCACGTGCATCGCGCTGCCCGGCTCGCCCTCGAGCGGCTTGGCCATGAAGGTCGCGTGCATGTCGTGGCGCAGCGCCGCCTCGCGCAGCGTCCGCTTGAAGAAGAACACCTCGTCGGCGAGCGACAGCGGGTCGGCGTGCGAGAAGTTGATCTCCATCTGGCCGGCGCCGGTCTCGTGGATCAGCGTGTCGATGCCGAGCTCCATCTGCTCGCAGTACGCGTACACGTCCTCGAACAGTGGATCGAACTCGTTGACCGCGTCGATCGAGTACGACTGGCGCGACGTCTCGGGCCGGCCGCTGCGGCCGACCGGCGCCTTCAGCGGGATGTCGGGGTCGCTGTTGCGCGAGACGAGGTAGAACTCGACCTCGGGCGCGACGACCGGGTCCCAGCCGGCGCTCTCGTACAGCTTGCAGACGCGGCGCAGCACCGAGCGCGGCGCGAACGGCACGAGCTTGCCGGCGCTGTCGTAGCAGTCGTGGATGACCTGCGCCGTCGGGTCGGTCGCCCACGGCACGATCCGCACCGTCGCGGGGTCGGGGCGAAGGTGCATGTCGGGGTCGGTGTCGTGGATGACGTCCCAGTAGGGTCCGCCGCGCGGCACCTCGCCGGTGACGCTGAGCGCGACCGTGCCTTCGGGCAGGCGCATGCCGCGCTCCTCGGTGAAGCGCTGGCGCGGCAGGATCTTGCCGCGCGCGACGCCGGTGAGGTCGGCGACGAGGCACTCGACCTCGGTGACGCCGTGCGCGTCGAGCCAGCGCTCGAGGTCGGTGAAGCTGTGGACCTCAGGACGGCGCACGGCAGTCCTCCCGACACGCGGCGACAGGCAGGCAGATCATGCCCTCGGCGGGCATTCTTCATGCCTGACTTCGTGCCGGCGCTGCGCTTCAGGCGGACTCGAGCACGACGCTGAAGTGCTCGACGTGCGGCGGCCCGGCCAGGAACGGTCCGATGAAGCCGCGCCATTCGGCGAAGAGCGGTCCGCCGCGGAAGTCGACGGTGTGGTTCTCGAGCGTCTGCCACCAGATCATGAGCAGATAGCGCTCCGGCGATTCGATGCAGCGCTGCACCTTGTGGGCGACGTAGCCCTTCGCGCGCGCCGCGATGACCGTGGCGAGGCCCTGGCCGATGGCGGCCTCGAACTCCGCGTTTTTGCCCGGCGGGATGCGGATGTCGGCGACTTCGAGAATCATGTTCGGCTCCGTTCAAAAGAGGGTTCGGGTCCGGCGCGGCGCGCTCACACGCCGAGGTAGCGTTCCAGGGCCGGGCCGTCGTCGGCGAGCTGCTGCGATTCGCCGGCAAGGACGACGCGGCCCTTCTCGAGCACGACGGCATCGTCGGTGTGCGCGAGCACCGCGCGCGCGTTGCGGTCGACGATGAGCGTGGCGATGCCCGTCGCGCGGATCTCGCCGATGGTGCGCCAGATCTCGGCGACGACGAGCGGTGCCAGGCCTTCGGTCGCCTCGTCGAGGATCAGCAGCAGCGGATTGGTCATCAAGGCGCGGCCGATCGAGAGCATCTGCTGCTCGCCGCCCGAGAGCTGCTGGCCGCCGTGGCCGAGGCGCTCGGCGAGGCGCGGGAACGTCGCGAGCACGCGCTCGAAGGTCCACGTGCGCTCGCCGCCGGGGCCGGCGCGCGCCGTCATCACCAGGTTCTCGCGCACCGACAGGTTAGGGAAGATGCCGCGCCCTTCAGGCACGTAGCCGATGCCGAGCCGCGCCATCTTCTCGGGCGGCGCGCCGGTGAGCGCGCGGCCCTGCCATGCGACGCTGCCGCCGGCGGCGCGCACGTAGCCGAGCACGGTGCGGATGAGCGTCGTCTTGCCCATGCCGTTGCGGCCGAGGAGGCCGAGCGACCGGCCGGCCTGGACGGCGATCGTCACGCCGCGCAGGACGTGGCTGTCGCCGTAGCGCGCGTGCAGGTCGTGGGCGGCGAGCAGCGTCGTCATCGCGGCCTCAGTGCGCGTCGCCGAGGTAGGCGAGGCGCACGGCGGGATCGTTGCGGATGCGCTCGGGGACGTCGCTGGCGATCACCTGGCCGTTGACCATCACCGTGATGCGGTCGGCGACGCGGAACACCGCGTCCATGTCGTGCTCGACGAGGAGGATCGCGTGCGTCGCCTTCAGGTCGGTCAGCAGCGCCAGCATTCGGCCGGTCTCCTCGGCCCCCATGCCCGCCAGCGGCTCGTCGAGCAGCAGCGCGCGCGGCGCCGTGGCGAGGCACATCGCGATCTCGAGCTGGCGCTTGGCGCCGTGGCTGAGCGTCGACGCGATTCGGCCGGCGTCTGCGGCAAGGCCGGCGGCGGCGAGCGCGCGGGTGGCGATCGCGAGGCCGCGCGCGTCGTGGCCGGCGCGCTCCCAGACGAACCACGGGCGCGGCTCGCTCGCCTGCGCGGCGAGCCGGCAGTTCTCGAGGACGCTGAACTCGCCGAAGATCGTCGTTCGCTGGTAGCTGCGGCCCAGGCCCGCGCGCGCGCGCCGCGGCTGCGGCCAGCGGGTGACGTCGTGGCCGGCGAAGCGGACCGTGCCGGCGCTCGGCGCGAGCTCTCCGGAGAGCATGTTGATGAGCGTCGACTTGCCCGCGCCGTTGGTGCCGATGACGGCGTGGATCTCGCCGACATCGACGTCGATCGACACGTCGTCGACCGCGGCGAGGCCGCGAAAGCGCCGGCCCAGGCCGACCGCCTCGAGCAGCGACGCCGCCCTTCCTCCGTGCGGATGCGACGATCCGGCGAGGACCGCGCTCACCGCGATCCCCCCGGCAGAGGCCGCGCCGCGCGGCCCGACATCAGGCCGCGCACGCGCGCGCCGAGGCCGATCAGCCCGCGCGGCAGCGCCGCGACGAAGGCGATGATCGTCAGGCCCTGCGTCAGCTGCCCGTGCGAGGCGAGCGGTCCGAGCAGCGCCTCCGACTGGAACAGCTCCTTCAGCAGCGTGAAACAGATCGCGCCGAGCACCGCCCCGCGCAGGCTGCCGATGCCGCCGAAGATCAGCATCAGGAGCACCGCGCCCGACTCGTGCCACGACAGCAGCTCGGGGTTGACGGCGCCGTCCTTCACCGCGAGCAGCAGGCCGGCGAGGCCGGCGAGCGCGCCGGCGACGGTGAACGCGGCGAGCTTGTACGGTGTCGTCGCGAACCCGGCGGCGCGCATGCGCTGCTCGTTGACGCGGATGCCGGCGAGCGCATGGCCGAAGCGCGAGCCGAGCAGGAGCGCGATGAAGGCGTAGGTCGCGACGAGCGCGACCAGGACGGCGTAATAGAAGGGAACGCGCTGGCCGAGGTCGAGCAGCGTCGTCCCGGCGACTGCGAGCACCGGCTTCGCGTACAGGAAGATGCCGTCGCTGCCGCCGGCGACCTTCGTGTCGTGGGCGACGAAGTAGGCCATCTGCGCGAACGCGAGCGTCACCATGATGAAGTAGACGCCGCGCGTGCGCAGGCTGAGCGCGCCGACGATGACGGCGTACGCGGCCGCCGCGGCCATCGCCAGCGGCACGAGGAGCGCGAGCGACGCGCCGCTGTCGCCCGACGCGAGCACGGTGACGTACGCGCCGATGCCGAGGAACGCCGCGTGGCCGAGGCTCACCAGCCCGGTCGCGCCGACGAGCAGCTCGAGGCTCAGCGCGAAGATGGCGTAGATCGCGATGCGGACGACGACGTCCTGGCCGTACGGCGACAAGGCGAGCGGCAAGGCCGCGACCGCGAGCGCTGCAGCGGCCGGAACGAGCCAGCCGCCGGCCTCGCGCCGGCCGATGTCGGGCAGCGCGCCGACCTCGGCGCGAACGCCGTCGTCGCCCGCCGCGATCGCGTCGGTGTCGGAGCGGTCAGAAGCCACGCTTCATCAGCCCCTCGGGGCGCCAGATCAGGACGATCGCCATCAGCACGTAGACGCCGACGCCGCTCCATTCGGCGAAGAAGACCTTGCCGAAGGTGTCGACGAAG
Source organism: Caldimonas sp. (assembly GCA_035456045.1). GTDB lineage: Bacteria > Pseudomonadota > Gammaproteobacteria > Burkholderiales > Burkholderiaceae_C > Schlegelella_A. The sequence goes on along the minus strand of DATIDZ010000043.1, from coordinate 5,706 downwards.
CCGACCAGCAGCGACGCGACCAGCGCGCCCGTGATCGAGCCGATGCCGCCGATGACGACGACGACGAAGCAGATGATCAGCACGCTCGATCCCATGCCGGGATAGACCGACGAGAGCGGCGCGGCGATCATGCCGGCGAGCGCGGCGAGCGCGACGCCGCCGGCGAAGACGATGCGGTAGAGGCGCCTGATGTCGACGCCGAGGCCGCGCACCATGTCGCGGTTGCTCGCGCCGGCGCGGATCATCATGCCGAGCCGGGTGCGGTTGACGACGGCGTAGAGCGCGAGCGCGACGAGCAGGCACGCCGCCGACGCGAACACGCGGTACCACGGGTACTCCATCAGGCCGCCGAGCGAAAAGCCGCCGGTGAGCCAGCCCGGCGCGGTCACGCCGTGGACGTCGTTGCCGAACGAGAGGCTGCGCAGCTCCTCGAACACGAGGATGAGCGCGTAGGTGAGCAGCACCTGCTGCAGGTGGTCGCGCTCGTAGAGGAAGCTGAAGAACACCCACTCGAGCACGTAGCCGAAGACGCCCGCGAGGACCACGCCGACGGCGAGGCGCGTCACGAACCAGTCGCCGAACCAGGGCGCGAGCGCGAAGGCGAGGTAGGCGCCCAGCATGTAGAAGCTGCCGTGCGCGAGGTTGATGACGCCCATGATCCCGAAGATCAGCGTCAGCCCGCTGGCGACCAGGAAGAGCAGCAGGCCGTACTGGACGGCGTTCAGGCACTGGACGAGGAAGGTGGCGGTGTCCATTGCCGCCTCAGCGCGGGCAACCGGACGTGGCGAGGCGCATCGCCACGTTCAGCCTCCGGCCGATCAGAGCTTGCAGCCGCGCGCCGGGTCGGCGAGGGCCTTGACCGCGATCGATCGGAACTCGTTGTTGTTGCCCTTGACCTCGCGCAGGTAGATGTCCTGCACCGGGTTGCCTGCGGCCGAGAGGGTGAACTTGCCGCGCGGGCTGTCGACGGGGGTCTTTCTCATCGCCGCGGTGAGCGCGTCGCGCTTGCTCAGGTCGCCGCCGACCGCCTTCAGGCCGTTGGCGAGGATCTGCGCGGCGTCGTAGCCCTGGACCGCGTAGACGTCGGGCTGCGCCTTGTAGGCGATCGCGTAGGCCTTGCGGAACGCGTTGTTCTTCGGCGTGTCGAGGTTGTCGGCGTAGTGAAGCGTCGTCAGCATGTTCTGCGCCGACGCGCCTTGCGCCTCGAGCGTGCCGTCGGTGAGAAAGCCCGGCCCGTAGAGCGGGATGGTCTTGTTGAGGCCGGCCGCGGCGTAGTCCTTGACGAACTTGACGGCGCCGCCGCCGGCGAAGAACGCGTAGACGGCGTCGGGCTTCTGCGCCGCGATCTCGGTGAGGAGCGCCTGGAACTCGACGTTCGGGAACGGCAGGTTGAGGTCCTTGATGACCTTGCCGCCGCTCTTCTCGAGCCCTTCGGTGAAGCCCTTCGTCGACTCTGCGCCGGCCGCGTAGTTCCAGGTGATCGTCATCGCCCGCTTGACGCCCTTCTGGCCGGCGACGACGCCCATCGCATACCCCGGCTGCCAGTTCGAGAACGAGCTGCGCACGACGTTGGCGCCGCACATCGGGCCGGTGATCGCATCGGCGCCGGCGTTCGGAATCACGAGCAGCGTGTTGTTGTCCTTCGCCGCCTTGGCCATCGCCAGCGCGACGCCCGAGTGCACGGTGCCGACGAGGACGTCGACGCTGTCGCGCTTGATCAGCTTGTTGACGTTGTCGGTCGCCTTCGACGGCTCGGACTCGTCGTCGACCTTGAAGTACTGCACCTCGCGTCCGCCGAGCTTGCCACCCTGCTCCTGGACGTAGAGCTTGAAGCCGTTCTCGATCGCGTTGCCGAGCGCCGCGTACGTGCCGCTGTAGGGCAGCATGAGGCCGATCTTGATCGGGCCGCTGGCTTGCGCCTGCGCGGCCGGCGCCGCGGCGACGAGCACGGCAGAGAGCGCTGCGAGGACGACTCGGTGGTTGGGCGACATGGGAGCTCCGGGTTCTAGTGGGAAGAATGTTCTGCGATGAACCGGCCGGCCTCGCGTGCGAGAACCTCGGGCTGGTCCCGATGCGGCGAGTGTCCGCAATCCGCGATCACGAGCAAGCGGGTTTTCGGCAATCGACGCTCGATCGCGTGGATCTGCGCCAGCGTGCCGTACTCGTCGTCCTCGCCCTGGACCGCGAGCACGGGGCAGGCGATCGTGTCGATGTCGCGCTCGATGTTCCAGTCGCGAAACTCGGGCGCCAGCCAGGCGTCGTTCCAGCCGCGGAACGCCGAGTCGGGATCGTCATGGTGCTTGGCCAGGCCGCGACGCAGGTCGCCGTGTTCGTACGCGACGCGCGCCTTCTCGATGCTGGCGATCGAGACCTCCTCGACGAAGAGATGCGGCGCGACCGCGATCACGCCGGCGACCGGATGGCGCGCAGCGTGCAGCAGCGCGATCGACGCGCCGTCGCTGTGACCGAAGAGCCACGGGCGATCGATGCCGACCTCGGCGAAAAGCTTCGGCAGCACGTCGTTCGCCTGCACGGCCATGAAGTCGACGCCCCACCGCTCGCCGGGCGGCTTCGGCGTCGAGCGGCCGTAGCCGTAGCGCGAGAAGACGAAGCCGGCGAGGCCGTGCCGGTCGCAGAACGCGCGCGGGAAGTCGCGCCACATCGAGACCGAGCCGAGCCCTTCGTGGAGGAAGACGACGACGTTGTCGCGCCTTCGCGGCGCGCCGACCCACTCGTGCTCGAAGGTGAGCCGGCGCCCTGCGTCCGTCGTGATCGAGGCGAACGACCGCGCCGCCTTGCCCGCTTCGCCCGCGGCAAGACCGTGCGCTGCGCTCATCGCGCCGAGATCGACGAGTGCGCGCTCTCGCGCTCGCGCAGGCGAAAGCGCTGGATCTTGCCGGTCGCCGTCTTGGGCAGGTCGTCGACGAACTCGATCGCGCGCGGGTACTTGTAGGCGGCGAGCTTCTCCTTGACGAAGGCCTTCAGCTCGGCATCGGTCACCGTTGCGCCCGGCTTGGCGACGACGAAGGCCTTGGTCTTGGTGAGCCCCTCGCCGTCTTCGATGCCGATCACCGCGCACTCGAGCACCGCCGGGTGCTGCATGAGCGTCGCCTCGACCTCGAACGGCGAGACCCAGATGCCGCTCACCTTGAGCATGTCGTCGCTGCGGCCGGAGTAGGTGTAGTAGCCGTCGGCGTCGCGGACGTACTTGTCGCCGCTCTTGGTCCAGCCGCCCTGGAAGGTCTCGCGCGACTTCTCGCGGTTGCCCCAGTACATCAGCGCCGCGCTCGGCCCCTTGATGAAGAGATCGCCGACCTCGCCGTCGGCGACCGGCCGGCCGTCGTCGTCGCGCAGCTCGATCTCGTAGCCCGGCACGGGCTTGCCGGTCGTGCCGTAGCGGACGTCCCCGGGCCGGTTCGACAGGAACACGTGCAGCATCTCGGTCGAGCCGATGCCGTCGACGATGGCGCAGCCGAAATGGCGCTCGAAGCGCTGGCCGATCTCGCTCGGCAACGCTTCGCCCGCCGAAGAGCACATGCGCAGCGCCACCGCCTCGCGCGGCGGCAGTGCGGGCGACGCCAGCATGCCGGCGAAGCCGGTGGGCGCGCCGTAGAAGATCGTCGGCCGCAGGTCCTGCGCGGCGCCGAGGGCCGCAGTCGCGCTGCCGGTCCAGCGCTTGAATACCGCGTCGGGCGTCGGCCGCTCGGCCATCAGCACGACGCTCGCGCCGACCGAGAGCGGGAACGTCAGCGCGTTGCCGAGGCCATAGGCGAAGTAGAGCTTGGCCGCCGAGAAGCAGACGTCCTTGTCGGTGAGGCCGAGGACGCCCTTGCCGTACAGCTCCGCGGTCCACCAGGCGTTGGCATGCGTGTGGACGGTGCCCTTGGGCTTGCCGGTCGACCCCGACGAATAGAGCCAGAACGCGGGGTCGTCGGCGCGCGTCGGCGCGGGCGCCGCGAGCGGCTCCGTTTGCGCCACGAGTCGGTCCATGTGGAGCGCGCCCGCGCCCGGCGCGTCGTTCCCGCCGGCGACGACGACGTGCGCGACCTCGTTCGCGGCGCCTGCCGCGGCCATCGCCTTGCGCAGCGTCGGCTCGAGCGCCGCCGACACGATCGCCGCCTGGGCCCGGCTGTGCGCGAGCATGTAGGCGTAGTCGTCCGCAGTGAGCAGCGTGTTGACGGCGACGGGGACGACGCCCGCGTGCAGCGCGCCGAGGAAGGCGACGGGCCACTCGTTGCAATCGAGCATGAGCAGGAGCACGCGCTCCTCGCGGCGGACGCCGAGCGCACGCAGCGCCGCGGCGAAGCGTCGGGCGCGGTCCTCGAGCTCGCCGTAGCGGAGCAGCGAGCGGTCGTCCGCATAGGCGACCTTGCCGGGTCGGCCGCGGTTCGCCGCGAACAGGTGCTCGGCGACATTGAGGGTCTCGGGCGGCTCGATCATCGGGTGGGTCTCGCGGCAACGGCGAAAAGAGGGCGCCGTGCACGATAGGCAACACGGCGGTCGACGTCAAGCACTATACTGCATGTATGGCGACTTCCACCAAGGATCCGTTTCTGCTCGCCCTCGGCGAGCGCGTCCGCCTGCTGCGCTCGCGCCGCGGCCTGACGCGCAAATCGGTCGCGACGTCGTCAGGCGTCTCGGAGCGCCACCTGGCCAACCTGGAGTACGGCGTCGGCAACGCCTCGATCCTCGTCCTGCAGCAGGTCGCCGGCGCGCTCGACTGCGACCTTGCCGAACTGGTGGGCGACGTCTCGACCAGCTCGCCGGAGTGGCTGATGCTGCGCGAGACGCTGCGCGGCAAGAGCGACGCCGACCTTCGGCGCGCCCGCGCCGCCATCGCCAAGCTGTTCGGCACCGACGGCGTCGACCCGGCGCGCGGCCGGCGCATCGCCCTGATCGGTCTGCGCGGCGCCGGCAAGTCGACGCTCGGGCGACTGCTCGGCGACGCGCTCGAGCTGCCCTTCGTCGAGCTGAGCCGCGAGATCGAGCGCATCGCCGGCGCCAGCATCCGCGAGATCCACGACCTCTACGGCACCAACGCCTACCGCCGCTACGAGCGGCGCGCGCTCGACGAAGTCGTTCGCCTGCACGCCGAAGCGGTCATCGCCACGCCGGGCGGCATCGTCGCCGAGCCGGCGACGTTCAACGCCCTCCTCGCGCACTCGACGACGGTCTGGCTGCAGGCGTCCCCCGAGGAGCACATGGCGCGGGTCGCCGCCCAGGGAGACACACGTCCGATGGCGCAAAGCAGCGAAGCGATGGCTGACTTGCGCAGGATCCTGGCCGGCCGGGCGGCGTTCTACGCCAAGGCCGACGCCACCTTCGACACGACGGGCCGGAGCGAAGCCGGCAGCTTCGCCGGCCTGCTCGATCTCGTCCGCGATCTGCTGGCACGGGCCGGGAGCGCCCCGGCGGCACGGTTGGAACCCAACATGCAGAAAGCTGCATCTCTAAGCTGACAGGCGAAGCAATGTGCACTATCATGCAGTTTAGCCGCCCAGCCTGCCGCCTGCCGAAAGGACCCCCACGATGGACCTCACCGCCTCTTCGCCGCGTGTCGATTACCGCACCGATCCGTCGCAGTACCGCCACTGGAAGCTCTCGGCCGAAGGCGCGCTCGCGCGCCTGACGCTCGACGTCGCCGAGGACGCGGGCATCCGGCCCGGCTACAAGCTCAAGCTCAACAGCTACGACCTCGGCGTCGAC
>DATIDZ010000042.1:0-18088 GCA_035456045.1 Caldimonas sp. | reverse complement strand
CTGTCCGGGCCGCGCGGGCGCTCGACCCTCCGCGTGCCGAGCGCTGAACTACCATGAGCACCCCACTTCCAAGCGAGGCTCGCATGAGCTGGAGCGGCATCATCCTCGTCATCGTCGGCGCGCTGCTGCTCGCCAACAACTTCGACCTGCTGCCGCTCCATTGGCTGCGCCAGTGGTGGCCCCTGATCCTCATCGCCGTCGGCCTGATGTCGCTTGCGCGACCGGATCGGGCACGCCGCCGCCGGAGCGACGACGACCGCGTCGATCGCGCTCCCCGCGACCTCGACCCCCGCCCGTGAGATTCGTCGACGAAGCGACGATCGACGTCGTTGCCGGCGACGGCGGCAACGGCTGCATGAGCTTTCGGCGCGAGAAGTTCATTCCGTTCGGCGGACCGAACGGCGGCGATGGCGGTCGCGGTGGCAGCGTCTGGGCCCTCGCCGACCGCAACCTCAACACGCTGATCGACTTTCGCTACGCGCGCCGGCACGAGGCCCGGAACGGCGAGAACGGCCGCGGTTCCGACCAGTACGGCGCCGCGGCCGAAGACATCGTCATGCGCATGCCGGTCGGCACGATCATCAGCGACGCCGAGACCGGCGAGAAGATCGCCGAGCTGCTCGAGCACGACGAGAAGGTCCTCATCGCCAAGGGCGGCGACGGCGGCTTCGGCAACCTCCACTTCAAGAGCAGCACCAACCGCGCGCCGCGCCAGAAGACGCCGGGCTGGCCGGGCGAGCACAAGAAGCTCAAGCTCGAGCTCCGCGTCCTCGCCGACGTCGGCCTGCTCGGCATGCCCAACGCCGGCAAGTCGACGCTGATCGCCGCGATCTCGAACGCGCGGCCCAAGATCGCCGACTATCCGTTCACGACGCTGCATCCGAACCTGGGCGTCGTCCGCGTCGCGCCCGAGCAGAGCTTCGTCGTCGCCGACATTCCCGGCCTGATCGAAGGCGCGGCCGAAGGCGCCGGCCTCGGCCATCAGTTCCTGCGTCACCTCCAGCGGACGCGGTTGCTGCTTCACCTGGTCGACTTCGCACCCTTCGACGACGCCGATCCGGTCGAGCAGGTGCGCGCGATCGTCGCCGAGCTCGAGAAGTACGACCCGGGGCTCGCGGCCAAGCCGCGCTGGATCGTCCTCAACAAGCTCGACATGGTCGCGGCGGACGAGCGCGACGAGCGCCTGAAGTCGTTCAAGAAGCGCCTGCGCTGGAAGGGCCCGATCTTCTCGATCTCGGCGCTGACGCGCGAAGGTTGCGAAGGCCTCGTGCGCGCCGTGTACGACCACGTCGCGGCACAGGTCCGGCCCGCTGCCGAAGAGCGCGATCCGCGCTTCGATCCGGTCGACGCCGACGGCGCGACATGAGCGACGCCTTGCGCGGCGCGCGCCGGATCGTCGTCAAGGTCGGCTCGAGCCTGGTCACCAACGAAGGCCGGGGCGTCGATCCCGACGCGGTGGGCGACTGGTGCCGGCAGATGGCGCAGCTCGTGCGGCAGGGACGCGAGCTGGTGATGGTCTCGAGCGGCGCGATCGCCGAAGGCATGAAGCGGCTCGGCTGGCCGGCGCGGCCGCGTGGCGTCCACGAGCTGCAGGCCGCCGCCGCGGTCGGCCAGATGGGCCTGGCGCAGATCTACGAGTCGGCGCTGCGCGCCCACGGCATCGGCAGCGCGCAGGTGCTGCTGACGCACGCCGACCTCGCCGACCGCGAGCGTTACCTGAACGCGCGATCGACCCTGGTCACGCTGCTCGGCCTCGGCGTCGTGCCCGTGATCAACGAGAACGACACCGTCGTCAACGACGAGATCAAGTTCGGCGACAACGACACGCTCGGCGCGCTCGTCACCAACCTTCTCGACGCCGACGCGCTCGTCATCCTCACCGACCAGGCCGGCCTCTTCTCCGCCGACCCGCGCAAGGACGCTGCGGCGCGCCTGATCGAGAGCGGATCGGCCGGCGACCCGGCGCTCGAGGCCATGGCCGGCGGCGCGGGCTCGGCACTCGGGCGAGGCGGCATGCTGACCAAGATCCTCGCGGCGAAGCGGGCCGCGCGCAGCGGCGCAAGCACCGTGATCGCTTCAGGACGCGAGCGCGACGTGCTGCTTCGCCTGGCCGCCGGCGAAAGCATCGGCACCGCCCTCGTCGCGACGACCGCGAAGGTGATCGCGAGAAAGCTCTGGATGAGCGACCACCTGCAGCTGCGCGGCGCCGTCGTCGTCGACGACGGTGCCGCCGTCAAGCTGCGCGACGGCGGCAAGAGCCTGCTGCCGATCGGCGTCGTCAGCGTCGAGGGCGACTTCCATCGCGGCGACGTGATCGCGGTTCGTCGCGCGAGCGGCGAGGAGATCGGCCGCGGCCTCAGCAACTACGGCAGTGCCGAGGCGCGTCTCATCGCGAGGAAGCCGTCGTCGCAGATCGGCCTCCTGCTCGGCTTCACCGGCGAGCCGGAGCTGATCCACCGCGACAACCTCGTGCTCGCCTGAGCGCGAGGCGCAGCTACGCCATCGGCTCCTTCGGCTGCGGCAGCGCCTGCGGCGGGGTCAGCGGAGCGGGCGCGGTCGGCGTGCCCTCGATCGGCGTCGTCGCGAGCGACGCGCGCGCCGGCGACGCGGCGGGCAGGGCGTCGCTGCGCCGATAGTGATCGTTCGCGTCCTCGCGATGGTGCGGGCGCAGCCCCGAGCGCAGGTAGCGGTTGTGCTGGGCGCCGCGCGGCAGGAAGCGGGCGAGCTCGGTCAGCGCCATCTGGTAGACGTCGCGCTTGAACTCGATCACCAGGTCGAGCGGGATCCAGTACTCGTTCCAGCGCCACGCGTCGAACTCAGGATGGTCGGTCGCGCGAAGGTTCATGTCGCTGTCGCGGCCGATCAGCTGGAGCAGGAACCAGATCTGCTTCTGGCCCTTGTAGTGGCCGCGCGCGTCGCGCCGGATGAAGTGCGTCGGCACCTCGTAGCGCAGCCAGTCGCGCGTTCGCGCGACGATGCGGACATGGTCCGGAGTCAGCCCCACTTCCTCGTGGAGCTCGCGGAACATCGCCTGCTCGGGCGTCTCGCCGTAATTGATGCCCCCTTGCGGGAACTGCCAGGAGTGGGTTCTTATCCGTTTGCCCCAGAACACCTGGTTCTTCGGGTTGAGCAGGACGATGCCGACGTTGGGTCTGAACCCATCACGGTCGAGCATAATCAACCTCGATTCTTGCGTTGACCGATTATTGCACCGGCATGACGCGATTCAACCCCTTGCACGCCGCGCCCATCGGCGCTCGCCGTGATTCCGGCGCCATGCGAGCGCATCCAGCGCCCACGCCACGCCGATGAAAGCCAGCCAGTTCTTCGTTTCGACGCTCAAGGAAGCCCCTGCCGACGCCGAGGTCGTCAGCCACCAGCTGATGGTGCGCGCCGGCTTCATCAAGCGGCTCTCCGCCGGCATCTACACGTACATGCCGATGGGCCTGCGCGTCATCCGCAAGATCGAGTCGATCGTGCGTGAAGAGATGAACCGGGCCGGCGCCGTGGAGCTGCTGATGCCGGTCGTTCAGCCTGCCGAGCTGTGGCAGGAATCCGGGCGCTTCCAGAAGTACGGCCCCGAGCTCATGCGCGTCAAGGATCGCCACGAGCGCGACTTCGTCATCCAGCCGACGAGCGAGGAGGTCGTCACCGACATCGCCCGCCAGGAGCTGCGCAGCTACCGCGCGCTGCCGAAGAATTTCTATCACATCCAGACGAAATTCAGGGACGAGCGCCGGCCCCGCTTCGGCCTGATGCGCGGGCGCGAGTTCACGATGAAGGACGCCTACTCGTTCGACCGCGACCTCGACGCGGCACGCACGAGCTACGACCGGATGTACGCCGCCTACGTGCGCGTCTTCGAGCGCATGGGCCTGGTGTTTCGCGCCGTCGCCGCCGACAACGGGACGATCGGCGGCATCCGGTCGCACGAGTTCCAGGTCATCGCCGACACCGGCGAGGACGCGATCGTCTACAGCCCCGATTCCGATTACGCCGCCAACATCGAGCTCGCCGAGGCGGTGGCCCCGAGCGAGCCCCGGCGCGCGCCCTCCCAGGCGCTCGCCAAGACGCCCACGCCGGGCAAGAGCACCTGCGAGGACGTCGCCGAATTCCTCGGGCTGCCGCTGGCGCGGACCGTCAAGTCGCTCGTGTTGGCGACAGACCCGGCCGAGCATGCGTCCGCGCGCGAGCCGACGATCTGGCTCCTGCTCGTTCGCGGCGACCACTCGCTCAACGAGATCAAGGCCGGCAAGGTGCCGGGGCTGGAACGCGGATTCCGCTTCGCGACCGCGGCCGAGATCGAGTCGACCTTCGGCTGCAAGCCCGGCTATCTCGGACCGATCGGCGCCCGGCGGCCCCTGCGTCTGGTCGTCGATCGCGCGGTCGCGACGATGAGCGACTTCGTCTCCGGCGCCAACGAAGAGGGCCACCACTACACCGGTGTCAACTGGGGCCGCGACCTCGCCGAGCCCGGGATCGTCGCCGACATCCGCAACGCAGTTGCGGGCGATCCTTCGCCCGACGGCAAGGGCGTCCTCGCGATCCAGCGCGGCATCGAGGTCGGCCACGTGTTCCTGCTCGGCTCGTACTACAGCCAGAGCATGGACGCGACCTTCCTCGACGAGAAGGGGCAGCCCCAGCTGCTGCAGATGGGGTGCTACGGCATCGGCATCACGCGCATCGTCGGCGCCGCGATCGAGCAGAACCACGACGCGCGCGGCATGATCTGGCCGCAGGCGATCGCGCCGTTCGCCGTCGCGCTGTGTCCGATCGGCTACGACCGCTCGCCTGCCGTGCGCGACGCCGCAGATGCGCTTCATGCCGAGCTCGAGGGCGCCGGCATCGACGTCATCCTCGACGATCGCGGCGAGCGCCCGGGCGCGATGTTCGCCGACTGGGAGCTGATCGGCGTGCCGCATCGGATCGTCCTGTCCGACCGCGGCCTCAAGGCCGGCGAGCTCGAGTACCAGGGGCGTCGCGACGCCGCGGCGACGAGCGTCCCGGCGACCGGTGCGCTTGCCTTCGTGAAGGGCAAGCTCGGCGCATGACCGGCGAGCTCTCCCGCCACGGGAGAGGGCGGCGGCAGATCGTCGCGGCGACGATCCTCGGTCCGCTGGCGGCTGCCGGGCCGCGCCCGGCCTCGGCCGGCACGCAGGCCGAGGAGCCGCTCGCCGACGCCGTGCGCACCGCGCTCGCGGCGGCGGTCGCCGATGCCGCGCCGCCGAAGCCGAGCTTCACCGACATCGAGGAGCGCCTGGCCTACCTGCGCTGGCTCGGCGCGATGAGCGATCGCCTGCGCAAGCAGAAGACCGAGCTCGTCACCCGGGTCGAGTTCCTGCAGACGCTGTGGTACGAGACCAAGCGGGCCGGCCTCGAGCCGGCGCTCCTGCTCGGCCTGGTGCAGGTCGAAAGCGGCTTTCGCAAGTACGCGATCTCGATCGCCGGCGCACGCGGCTACACCCAGGTGATGCCGTTCTGGATGCGGCTGATCGGCGATGGCGACGTCGGCCGGCTGTTCCACATGCAGACCAACCTCCGCTTCGGCTGCGTGATCCTGCGCCACTACCTCGAGCGCGAGCGCGGCGACCTGTTCATGGCGCTCGGCCGCTACAACGGCAGCCGCGGCCGTCCGGAATATCCGAACGCCGTGTTCGCGGCGCGCCGCAACTGGGAGCTCGGCGCGGCGTGATGCCGCGACGCTACAGGCCGGACCAGGCCTTCGGCGCCGCGCCTTCGACGCCGATCAGCGCGAGCACGCGCTCGACCGTGTCGGTGACGATCTCGTCGATCGTCGTCGGCCGGTGATAAAACGCCGGCAGCGGCGGAAAGACGATCGCGCCCATCTCGGTCGCGCTCGTCATGTTGCGCAAGTGGGCGAGGTTGAGCGGCGTTTCGCGCACCATGAGCAGGAGGCGCCGCCGCTCCTTCAGCGCGACGTCCGCGGCTCGCGTCAGCAGGTTGTCCGACAGGCCGTTGGCGATCGCGGCGAGCGACTTCATCGAGCAGGGCGCGACCACCATCGCCCGCGCCGCGAACGACCCGCTCGCGATCGCGGCGCCGACGTCGGCCGGGTGGTACGAGACGTCGGCGAGCGCCTCGAGCGCCTTGCGGTCGAGGCCGAGCTCGTGGTGGACGTTGAGGAGGCCGGCGGGCGTCGCGACCAGGTGCGTCTCGCAGGCCGCGCGGCGCAGCCGCTCGAGCAGGCGAACGGCGTAGATCGCCCCGGTCGCCCCGGTGACGCCGACGACGACGCGCGCGGAGCCGTCGGCCACCGGAAAGGGCCTAGGCGGCGATGCCGAGCGTCTGCTGCAGCTCGCCGGCCTGGTACATCTCGGTCATGATGTCGGAGCCGCCGACGAATTCGCCGTTGACGTAGAGCTGCGGGATGGTCGGCCAGTCCGAGTAGCCCTTGATCCCCTGGCGGATCTCGTCGTCCTCGAGGACGTTGACCGTCTTCAGGTCGGAGACGCCGCAGGCCTTCAGGATCTGGATCGCGCGGCCCGAGAAGCCGCACATGGGGAATTGCGCCGTCCCTTTCATGAAGAGGACGACGCGGTTGTTCTTGACGATGTCGTCGATGCGCTGATGAACGTCGCTCATTGCGAACCGCCCTTGTCGGTGATGTCGATCGAGCGACTTTACCGGCAAAAGCCCGGCGACGGGATCAGAAGGAATACGAGACGCCGAGCTGCACGACCGGTGCGAGCCGCATGTCGCGGACGACCTCGTCGAGGCTCTGCAAGTTGCCGAAGACCCGCCCGAACCTGACCACGTTGCCCGGACTTTGCGAAACGACTCCGAGGACGGCGCTGAAGTGCCAGCCGCTCTTCGTCGACAGGTTGCTGTAGCCGATGCCGATGTAGGGCACGGTCGCGTTGTCGACGCTCGGGTCGGCCGGATACGTGAACGGATTGGCCGAGGCGCCGAACAACCGCCGGTCGGTCGCGAGGAGGCCGCTCGACGGCGTCGAGGCGCTGTTGAGCCAGGCGCTGCGCCCGCCGATCAGGAGGCCGCTGGTGGCACGGAAACCGCCGACGGACGTGGCACGCGTCGTCGACGTCGAGCCGAAGTAGACATCGCCGAGCAGGCCGACGCTGCCGACCTGCAGGCCGGTCCGCTCGACGGGCGCCAGGTCGGCACGCCAGCCCGGTGCACCCGGCGCATAGGCGATCCGGCTCTGGAAGCGCGCCCAGGGCACCCGGTCCGCGTTCGCCGACAGGCCGTCGCCCTCCGCACGTGCGCCGACCGCCGTCAGCGCGGAGGCGACGGCGGCACAGATCCAGAGCACGTTGCGCATGGGACTCTCCTCGATCACACCAGGGTGCATCGGGCCGTTGGAACGGCCGGAAATCATCGTACGACGGTCCGTCCGAAAAAGCTGTTGGGCGGATGCTGCATCGGCGCCCATCCCGCCTCGCACGGGCCTTTTTCACGAGGGAAGGGAGGCCTTTGCGACGGACGGTATGGCTTGTGACCGCCGGTTAGGGCGGCGCCCGACGACCGCCTGTCGCCCGCTCGTGACCGGCCAGGTCGCGCCGGGTGTCGATGCGCCCGAAACCGGCGCCCGCGAGCAGCGAGCGCACGCTGCCGGCCTGGTCGAATCCGTGCTCGAGGAGCAGCCAGCTCCCGGCCTCGAGGGACGCGCTGGCGCCCTCGACGATCGCCCGCAACGCGTCCAGGCCGTCGCCGCCGGGTGTCAGCGCGAGGGCCGGCTCGTGCCCGAGCTGTCGCAGGTGCGGGTCGTCGGCGGCGATGTAGGGTGGATTGGCGACCGCAAGCTGGAAGCGGCGGCCTTCGAGGCCCTGCCACCAGGACGCTTCGACGAGCTCGATCGCGAGGTCGAGCCGCTCGGCGTTGCGCCGGGCGACGGCGAGCGCGGAGCGACTCACGTCGGTCGCGGTCACGTGGCAGCGAGGATGGGCGTTCTTCAGCGCCAGCGCGATGGCACCGCTGCCCGTGCCGAGGTCGACGACGCGGAGGCCGCGGTCATCGACGTCGTGCCGTCGTCCGGAGGTCAGCGCCTCGATCGTTTCCGACGCCCAGTCGACCAGCAGCTCGGTCTCGGGACGCGGCACGAGGACCCGGCGATCGACCTCGAGCATCAGGCCGTGGAATTCCTTCTCGCCCAGCAGGTAGGCGATCGGCTCCCCGGCGAGGCGACGGACGAGCGCGTCCTCCCACCGCGTCGCTTCGGCGGGCGCCAGCGTCCGCTCGTCGTCGGCGATCAGGCGGGTCCGTGTCGTCGCGAGCAGGTGCGCGAGCAGGAGCTGCGCGTCGAGCGATGCGACGCCGCGGCGGCGCGCTTCGGCGAGCGCGGCGGCGACGGTGGTCACGACTCGCCGCTCTCGAGCGCCGCGAGCTGCTCTGCGGCCTGCGCCGCCTGCAGCGCGGCGATCACCTCGTCGAGATCGCCGTCGAGGATGGCCTGCAGCTTGTAGAGCGTCAGGCCGATGCGATGGTCGGTGACCCGCCCTTGCGCGAAGTTGTAGGTTCGGATGCGGTCGCTTCGGTCGCCGCTGCCGATCAGGCCTTTCCTCGTCGCGGCTTCCTTGGCGGCGCGCTCCGAGCGTTCCTTGTCGCGCAGCCGGGCGGTGAGCACCGCGAGCGCCTTGGCCTTGTTGCGGTGCTGCGATCGGTCGTCCTGGCACTCGGCGACGATGCCGGTCGGCAGGTGCGTGATGCGGATCGCGCTGTCGGTCTTGTTGACGTGCTGGCCGCCGGCGCCGCTGGCGCGGAAGGTGTCGATGCGCAGCTCGCCCGGATCGAGCGTGATCTCTTCGGCCTCGTCGGGCTCGGGCAGCACGGCGACGGTGCAGGCGCTGGTGTGGATGCGGCCCTGAGTCTCGGTGGCGGGGACGCGCTGAACACGGTGCCCGCCCGACTCGAACTTGAGGGCGGCGTAGACGTCGTCGCCCTCGATCCGGACGACGAGCTCCTTGTAGCCGCCCAGGTCGCTCGGGCTTTCGGAGAGGATCTCGGTGCGCCAGCGTCTGCGCTCGCAATAGCGCATGTACATGCGCGCCAGGTCGGCCGCGAACAGCGCGGACTCGTCGCCGCCGGTGCCGGCGCGGATCTCGAGAAACACGTTGCGCGAGTCGTCGGCGTCGCGCGGGAGCAGCGCCGCCTGGAGCTGCGCCAGCAGGGACTGGAGGTCGGCCCCCGCGGCAGCGGTTTCCTCGCGCGCCATTGCTGCCATCGCCTCGTCGCCGCCCGACTCGGCGAGCAGCTCTTGCGCCCCCGCGAGGTCGCGCTCGCGGGCTTCGTAGCGCCGGAACAGGTCGACCAGCGTGCTCGCCTCGGCGTGCTCGCGGCCCAGCTCGCGGTAGCGCTTCATGTCGGCGGCGACGCCGCCGTCGGCGAGCAGGGCGTCGAGCTCGCCGAGGCGCAGGGCGAGCCGTTCGAACTGCTGGCGGAAGGAAGTTTTCATGGGCGAAGGACTCTGGCAACGGACCGACGGGAGCGACGACGGCGCCGCGCGAGGCGGCGCAGAGAGCGTCGCTAACGCTTGTCGTTGCCGGGGTTGCGCCCGCCGCCGCGCAGGAAGAGCCGCGACACGGTTTGCGCGAGCCGGCCGCGCTCGTCGCCTTCGGCGGCGTTCAGCTCGGCGAGCGTGCCGTGCAGGAGCTTCTGCGTCAGGCCGCGCGAGAGGGCCTCGAGGACCGCATCGACGTTCTCGCCGCTCGCGAGGAGCTTTCTCGCGCGCGCGATCTCGAGCGTGCGCCAGTCGTCGGCCTGCGCGTTGAGGGCCTGGATGAGCGGGACCGATCCGCGCCGGTCGAGCCACTGCACGAAGCTCTGCACGCCGGTCTCGATGATCGCCTCGGCTTGCGCCACCGCCGCCTCGCGCTTGGCCCCGCCGATCTGCACCAGCGCCGACAGGTCGTCGAGGGTGTAGAGGTAGACGTCGGAGAGGCGAGCGACCTCGGGCTCGATGTCGCGCGGCACGGCGAGGTCGACCATGAACATCGGCCGATGCCGGCGCGTCTTCAGCGCCCGCTCGACCGCGCCGAGGCCGATGATCGGCAGCGAGCTCGCCGTGCACGAGACGACGATGTCGAACTCGGCCAGGCGCGTCGGCAGCTCGGCGAGGGGGAACGTGGTGGCCGAAAAGCGCGCACCCAGCTCGCTGGCGCGCGCGGCGCCGCGGTTGGCGATGGCGAGCACGCTCGGCTGGCGCGCCGCGAAGTGGGTCGCCGCCAGCTCGATCATCTCGCCCGCGCCGACGAACAGCACCTTGGTCTGGCGCAGGTCCTCGAACAGCTGGGAGGCGAGGCGAACGGCGGCCGCGGCCATGCTGATCGAGTGGGCGCCGATCTCGGTCGACGAGCGCACTTCCTTGGCGACCGCGAACGAGCGCTGGAACATCTGCTGGAGCGTGCTGCCGAGCGTGCCGGCGCTGCCCGCCTCGCGCACCGCGTCCTTCAGCTGGCCGAGGATCTGCGGCTCGCCGAGGACCATCGAATCGAGCCCGCTGGCGACGCGGAACGCGTGCCGCGCGGCCGACGGCCCTTCGAGCACGTAGGCGTGCGACCGCAGCGTCGCCGTCTGCACCCCGCCCATGTCGGCGAGCCAATCCAGCGCCGGCTCGAGCGCGCTCACGGGCGCGCCGACATAGACCTCGGTGCGGTTGCAGGTCGAGACGATCGCCACTTCCTCGACCGGCTCGAGGCGGGACCGGAACGTCTTCAGCGTCGTCGCCAGTTGCTGCGGGGCGAGCGCGAAACGGCCGCGCAGATCGAGCGGCGCGGTCGTGTGGTTGAGCCCCAGGGCGAAGACGCTCATTGCGGGATTATAAAATTCATGTCCTTGCAAGCCGCCGACGCCTTCTGGCATGTCACCAACTTCTTCGCGCCGGCGCTGGTTCTCGGCGGGTTCGCGGCGGCATTGACGAAGGCATTCTGGTGGCGCGAGCTGGGCCCCGGCCAGGGTTGGCGCCTCTGGGCCTGGTCGAGCGGCGGCTCGACGCTGGCGGCGATCGCCGGGCTTGTCGTGTTCGGCCAGGACGGCCGGATCGCGACTTACGCGGCGATGGTCGTCGCCTGCGCCCTCGGCCTGTGGTGGGCCGGATTTCGCCAGTCCGGCAAGCGCTGAGGCGCGTTCAGGCGCCTGGCGTGGGTCAATTCGGCCACGCCTCGACCGGATCAACGGCGTCAGCCAGGCAGCTCGCCGCGCAGCGAATGGCCGCGCACTTCGCTGATCCTGACGTCGACCAGCTCGCCCGGCCGGCGACCGGGCGCCGCCAGGTTGACGACCCGGTTGCACTCGGTCCGGCCCATCAGCTCGTGCGGGTCCTTCGCCGAATGGCCCTCGATCAGGATCTTGCGCATAGAGCCCACGCGAGAGCGGCTGATCGCGTCGCCCTGCGCCTCGATGACCGCCTGCAGCCGCTGCAGGCGCGCCGCCTTGACGTCGACCGGCGTGTCGTCGGCGAGAGCCGCGGCCGGCGTGCCCGGCCGCGCGCTGAACAGGAAGCTGAAGCTGTAGTCGAAGCCGACGTCCTCGACCAGCGCCATCGTCCGCTCGAAGTCGTCGTCGGTCTCGCCCGGGAAGCCGACGATGAAGTCGCTCGAGATCGCGATGTCGGGGCGGACCGCGCGCAGCTTCCTGACGGTGCTCTTGTACTCGAGCGCGGTGTAGCCGCGCTTCATCGCGGCCAGGATGCGGTCGCTGCCGTGCTGCACGGGCAAATGGAGGTGATCGACCAGCTTGGCGGTGCGGCCGTAGGCCTCGATGAGGCGCGCGGTGAATTCCTTGGGGTGGCTCGTCGTGTAGCGGATCCGCTCGATGCCCGGGATCTCGGCGACGTACTCGACGAGCGTCGCGAAGTCGGCGACCTCGCCGGCGCGGCCCATGGCGCCGCGGTACGCGTTGACGTTCTGGCCCAGCAGCGTCACTTCGCGAACGCCCTGCTCGGCGAGCCCGGCGATCTCGAGCAGCAAATCCTCGAAGGGCCTCGAGAACTCCTCGCCGCGGGTGTAGGGGACGACGCAGTACGAGCAGTACTTCGAGCAGCCTTCCATGATCGAGACGAACGCCGTCGCGCCGTCGACTCGCGCCGGCGGCAGGTGGTCGAACTTCTCGATCTCCGGAAAACGGATGTCGACCTGCGGCCGGCCTTCGCTGCGCCGCCGGGCCAGCATGTCGGGCAGCCGGTGCAGCGTCTGCGGGCCGAACACGAGGTCGACGTAAGGCGCGCGGTCGACGATCGCCGCGCCTTCCTGGCTGGCCACGCAGCCGCCGACGCCGATCAGCGTCCCGCGCGCCTTCAGGTGCTTGATGCGGCCGAGGTCGCTGAACACCTTCTCCTGCGCTTTCTCGCGCACCGAGCAGGTGTTGAAGAGGATCAGGTCGGCGTCGTCGACGCTGTCGGTCGGCTCGTAGCCGGCCGCCGCGTGCAGGACGTCGACCATCTTGCCCGAGTCGTAGACGTTCATCTGGCAGCCGAAGGTCTTGATGAAGACCCGCGGCTTCGCCGAGCGGGCGTCGCTCACGGCTTGATCCAGACCTGCCCGACCGGATCGAAGAGCCAGGCCTGCGCTTCGGCCGGCGTCGTCGGCCACGGTCGCACGGCGGCTTCCTCGGGACGCAGGATCCAGACTTCCTTGACCAGGCCCGAGCTGTCGACGCTGTAGTTGACGAGGTAGCGGCCGCCGATCAGCCCGCTGGGCACGACCGCCATGTTGTTGGTATCGCGGATGCGTGCTCCCGGTGCGAGACGCGCGTCGGCGCCGTTGAGCTGGATCTCAGGAGCGACGCCGATGACGATCGAGCCCCGCAACGCGTTCTGCGGAAACGCGCGCTGCACCTGTGCTGCCGCGGGGGCGCTGAGGCAGAAGGCGGCCGTGACGGCGGTGACGAAGCGAATCATGAGTGGGTCCGTGCGGCGCTGCGCGCGCGGGAGAAGCCGATGCGCGATGGGGCGCGTGACATGTCGAACGCGTCGCGGCCTAGTCTAGCGGGTGGTCGAGTGACGGAACAACGTCGCGGCGGGATTCGCGATGGCCGTGTTCGTGCGATTCGTCCCGTTGTCATCCGCCCTGCGATCGGGCCTCCGCACGGGTCGCGTCGGATGGAAAGGCGCGGCGGCAACGGAGACCTGGAGCGAAAAGACATCTGGAACGAAAAAGCCACCGGCGATGGATCGCGGGTGGCTGCCGGTCAGTCGGGGATCTGGTGGCGCTTCAGGGACTCGAACCCCGGACCTGCGGATTATGATTCCGTCGCTCTAACCGACTGAGCTAAAGCGCCTGAGCCCGCGAGTATAGCGAGCCGACATGGCGCGACCGCCGGTTCGGGCTTCGACCTTGCGGCGTCCCCGGGCGCTCTTCTTCACCGGTGCGACCGGTCTTCCATGTTCAGCTTCTTCAAGAAAAAGCCGACGGCGACGCCATCGCCATCGCCATCGTCCGATCGCGGTGGCGATGCGCCTTCTCCCTCCGCCGCGGATCCGGTCGGGCCGGCGCAAGGCGAACGCCAGCGCGGCAAGCTCGACTGGCTCAACGCCGACGTTGGCGAGCTGTTCTTCGGCAAGAGGGCCGCGACGCCTGTGCCGACTGCGCCGGCGCCACCGCCCGCCGAGCAGCCGCGGCCGACGGCGTCATCCGCGCCGCCCTCGGCGGCATCGCCCGCATCGCCTTCCGTCGCGGCCGCCGAGCCGGCGCCGTCGCCTGCGGCGGACGTCGACGAAGCGCCGACCGATCGCGCCGGCTGGATGGCCAAGCTCAAGAGCGGCCTGCAACGCACCGGCGGCGCGATCGCCGGCGCGTTCATCGGGGCGGAGATCGGCGACGAGCTCTACGAGGACCTCGAGGTCGCGCTGCTGCAGGCCGACGCCGGCGCGGATGCCACGCTCTACCTGCTCGACGAGCTGCAGGCGCGGGTGACGCGCGCCCACGTGCGCGATCCGGCCAAGGCGCGGCGCCTGCTCGCGCAGTGCGTCGAGGAGCTGCTGCAGCCGCTCGAGCGCCCCCTCGTGATCGGCGAACACACGCCGACGGTGATCATGGTCGTGGGCGTCAATGGCGCCGGCAAGACGACGAGCGTCGGCAAGCTGGCGCGTCATCTCGTCGACTCGAACCAGAAGGTGCTGCTCGCCGCCGCCGACACGTTCCGTGCCGCCGCGCGCGAGCAGCTGCTGGCATGGGCCGATCGCGCCGGCGCCGCCGGCAACGGCCGCGCCGCCGGCCACATCGAGATCGTCAGCCAGGAGGGCGGCGATCCCGCCGGCGTGACGTTCGACTCGGTGGTCGCCGGCAAGGCCCGCGGCTGCGACGTCGTCATCGTCGACACCGCCGGCCGGCTGGCAACACAGGCCCACCTGATGGAAGAGCTGAAGAAGATCAGGCGCGTGATCGGCAAGGCCGAGGCCGGCGCACCGCACGAGGTGCTTCTCGTCATCGACGGCAACACCGGGCAGAACGCGCTCGCGCAGGTGCAGGCGTTCGACGAGGCGCTGCAGCTGACGGGGCTCGTCATCACCAAGCTCGACGGCACGGCCAAGGGCGGGGTGCTGGCGGCGATCGCGCTCTGGTCGCGCTCGCGCAAGGAGCCGTTGCCGGTGTACTTCGTCGGCGTCGGCGAGAAGCTCGCCGACCTGCAGACGTTTCGCGCGCGCGAGTTCGCCGCGGCGCTGGTCGACTGAGCCCGCGCTAGGGAGCTTGCCGCTTTTCGAGGGGCGGCAGCTCGGCGGTCACCGAGTCGAGCTCGTCGAACCACGACGTCGTGCTCGGCTCGCGGACCTCGATCACCTCGCCCTGCGACCAGTCGCGATCGGTGTCGGCAAACGGGTCGACGGACGGGCCGCCTTCGACGACGGCGTCGCCCAGGCGCGCGTCGTCCAGCGCGACCTCGCTGACTGCCGCATCGCTGAAGGCGGCCTCGCTGAATTCGGCGGCGCCGACAACGGTCGCGGCGAGGGGCGCGAGCGCCGGTGCGGCCTTTCTGCCCATGCCGGCGGGGACGGCAGGCGCGCTCGGCAGGAGCTTCTCGCGCGCCGCCTCGATCGTCGGCAGCTTCTCCTCGTTCCACACGTGGAGCGGAATCTTGGCCGCCTTCAGGGCGCGAGCGACGCGCTCGAGGCGGACCTTGACCTTGTCGTCGAGGTGCTCCATCGGCGGCCTCACCTCGACCACGGCGACGACCTGCGACGTGACGTCGCAGACGACGAAGTCGACGCACTGGTTGCCGAGCCGGCGCATCCATTCGGCGTAGGAGTTACGTTTCGGCACGCTGAGGAAGCGCGCCAGCGGCACCTGCGCCAGGATCAGGTAGCCGGGCAGCGCGAGCTTGAGGGTGCTGAACGCGAGCCGTTCGGACGAGCGAAGGATGCGGGTCGGCTCGGGCGGCCAGCCGGCCAGCGTGTCCAGCCGCTCTCCGGTCGGCTCGGGGCGCGGCAGCGGCGACTGGCGCGCCAGCCACCAGACGATCGGCAGGGCGCACAGCAGGGCCACCACCGAGACGTAGATTGGAGTTGGATCCATCGTGCCCTTTGATCCCGAAACGCGGCCTGGCTCAGCGCATGCCGCCGAGGCCCTTCATGCCGCCCATCCGCTTCATCATCTTCATCATTCCGCCGCCCTTCATCTTCTTCATCATGTCGCGCATCTGCTCGAACTGGTTGAGGAGGCGGTTGACCTCCTGCACCTGAACGCCCGCGCCGGCGGCGATGCGGCGCTTGCGCGTGGCCTTCAGCAACTCCGGCTTTCGACGCTCGAGCGGCGTCATCGAGCAGATGATGCCTTCCATGCGGCGAACGTCACGCTCGGCGCGATCCATCTCGGCCGGGCCGAGCTGGGCAGCGCGCCCGGACAGTTGGGAGGGTAGCTTGTCCAGCAGCCCGCCCAGGCCGCCCATCTTCTTCATCTGTGAAATCTGTGACAGGAAGTCGTCCAGATCGAAGCTGCCGGTGGCCTTGACCTTGTCGGCGAGCTTCTGCGCCGCGGCGACGTCGACGTTCTTCTCGACTTCCTGGACGAGGCCGACGATGTCGCCCATGCCGAGGATCCGTCCGGCATGCCGCTGGGCGTCGAACACCTCGAGGCCGTCGAGCTTCTCGCTGGTGCCGGCGAACTTGATCGGCGCGCCGGTGATGGCCCGCACCGACAGCGCGGCGCCGCCCCGCGAGTCGCCGTCCATCTTGGTGAGGACAATGCCCGTCAGCGGCAGCGCTTCCTTGAAGGCCTTGGCGGTGTTGACCGCGTCCTGCCCCTGCATCGCATCGACGACGAAGAGCGTCTCGACCGGCTTGAGCGCCGCATGCAGCTCGCGGATCTCGGCCATCAGCTTCTCGTCGATCGCCAGGCGGCCGGCGGTGTCGACGAGGAGGACGTCGAAGTAGTGGCTTCGCGCGTGCTCGAGCGCAGCGCGCGCGATCGCCACCGGCGCATCGCTCGCGCTCGACGGGAACCATTCGGCGCCGGCCTGGCGCGTCACCGTCTTCAGCTGCTCGATCGCCGCGGGCCGGTAGACGTCGGTCGACACCGTGAGCACCTTCTTCCTGCGCTTTTCGATCAGGTGCTTGGCGAGCTTGGCGGTCGTCGTCGTCTTGCCGGCGCCCTGCAGGCCCGCCATCAGGATGACCGCGGGCGGCTGCGCCTTCAGGTCGAGGTCGGCGACGCCTTCGCCCATGGTCGCGGCGAGCTCGCGGTCGACGACGCCGACGAACGCCTGGCCCGGTGACAACGATCCGCTCACTTCCGCGCCGAGGGCACGGTCCTTGACGCGGGCGATGAAGTCGCGGACGACCGGCAGCGCGACATCGGCCTCGAGGAGCGCCATGCGCACCTCGCGCAGCATGTCCTGGACGTTCTCGTC
Organism: Caldimonas sp.; assembly: GCA_035456045.1. Taxonomy (GTDB): domain Bacteria; phylum Pseudomonadota; class Gammaproteobacteria; order Burkholderiales; family Burkholderiaceae_C; genus Schlegelella_A. The sequence continues at coordinate 1,273 of DATIDZ010000042.1, read as the reverse complement.
GGTGATGCGGGCCGAGCCGCGCATCGTCTTGACGAGCCGGCTCAGGCGATCGGTGAGGGCAGAGGCCACGTCGTCGGCGCGAAGTACGTCAGTACACTTGGGCGGATGATTCTATCGTTGGGTCCCGAGGCGGGCGCCGTCACGCCGACGATGCTCGCGCTCAGCTTGCCGAGCGTCGTCGCGCTGGCGTGCTATCTCGCCGCGGCGATTCCGGGCGAGCGCTATTCCAGCGGCCTGCGAACCGCGTTGCTGGTCGGCTGGATCGCGCAAGGCCTCTCGATCGTGATCGATGTCGCGGGCATCGGCTCCGATCGACCCGGCGCGCGGTTCGGCTTCGCACCGGCGCTGTCGGTGACGCTCTGGCTCGTCCTCGCGGTGTACGAGCTCGAGAGCCGCTTCGTTCCGATCGCCGGCGCGCGACGCGCGCTCGCTGCGCTCGGTGCGGTCGTCGTGGTGCTCGCCTGGCTGTTCCCCGGGCAGGTCCATCCGCAGGCCGCATCGATCTGGGCGCCGCTGCACTGGTTGCTCGGCGTCGCCTCGTACGGCCTGTTCGGCGTCGCCGTCCTCCATGCGCTCTTCCTCAATCGCGCCGAGCGCCAGATGCGACGCGCGCCGACCCTCTCCGATCCGGCGGCGCAAGGCGTTCCCTTGCTGCGCCTCGAGCGGCTGACGTTTCGCTTCGTCGGCTCGGGCTTCGTCGTCCTCTCGGCGGCGATCGTGCTCGGCGTCTGGTTCAGCGACCGCTGGCGCTGGGACCACAAGTCGGTGTTCTCGATCCTCGGCTGGCTCGTCTTCGCCGGGCTCCTCGCCGGTCGACGCGCTTTCGGCTGGCGCGGCGTGAGGGCGACGCGCGGCGTCTATGCGGGCGCCGCGTTGCTGCTGCTCGCCTACGTCGGCTCGCGCTTCGTGCTCGAGGTCGTGCTGAACCGGTCGCCTTCGGTGTGAGCGAATGAAGATCCTCCTCTTTCTCGTCGTCGTCTTCGTCCTGCTCTGGCTGTTGCGCGGCGCGACCGGCCGGCGCCGCGGCGATGCGCCTCGGCCGCCGCAAGCGCCGCAGGAAATGATCGCGTGCGCGCATTGCGGCGTGCACCTGCCGCGCGACGAGGCGCTGCCCGGACGCGGCGGCGTCTTCTGCGGCGACGCGCACCGCGCGGCGTTCGAGAAGGCGCAGAACCGCGCCCCATGAGCGCGCCGCAGCTCGACCCGCCGCGCAGCGTGCTCCTCGCTCGGCGCCGGACGATCGGCGCGCGCCGATGAGCACCGCCGCGCGTCC
>DATIDZ010000041.1:0-3742 GCA_035456045.1 Caldimonas sp. | reverse complement strand
AGCGGCACTTGAGCCACGCTTCGACGTCGCGCGATGCCTCGTCGGCGCGGCGCTCGTTCGCGCTGCAATGCGCGCCGGCGATCTCCCACGCCTCGAGTTCGCCGCCGGGCGCGAGCGGCGGCAACGCCGACGCGCCGGCCTTGGCGTTCTTCGCCGTCTTGACCGCCTTCGCGAGCCGTGCCTTCTTCGCCGGCTCGCCCTCGGCGCGGGCGCCGATCGCGTAGCGGCGGCTGTCGAGCAGCGCCTTGATGACGCGGTGCACGAGCAGGTCCGGATAGCGCCGGATCGGGCTCGTGAAGTGGGTGTAGGCCTCGTAGGCGAGGCCGAAGTGGCCGATGTTCTTGCTGGTGTAGATCGCCTGCTGCATCGAGCGCAGCAGCATCTGGTGGATCTGCTGCGCGTCGGGGCGCTCCTTGGTGGCCGCGGCGATCGCCTGGTACTCGGCCGGGCTCGGGTCGTCGCTGATCGACAGGCCGAGGCCGAGCGCCTTCAGGTAGTTCTGCAGCAGCGTCTTCTTCTCCGGCGTCGGCCCTTCGTGGACGCGATAGAGCGCCGGATGCTTGGCGCGCGCGATGAAGTCGGCGGAGCAGACGTTCGCCGCCAGCATCGATTCCTCGATCAGCCGGTGCGCCTCGTTGCGGGTGCGCGGGACGATCTTCTCGATCCGCCCGTTCTCGTCGCAGACGATCTGGGTCTCCGTCGTCTCGAAGTCGATGGCGCCGCGCTTGACGCGCGCCTTCAAAAGCGCGCGATAGACGTCGTGCAGGTCGAGGAGGTGCGGCACGAGCGCCGTGCGGCGCGCAGCCTCGGGGCCGCGCGTGTTGGCAAGGATCGCGGCCACTTCGGTGTAGGTGAAGCGTGCCGCCGAGCGGATGACGGCAGGGAAGAACTGGTACGCCTGTACCTCGCCGGCGTGGTCGACGAGCATGTCGCAGACCATCGCCAGCCGCTCGACCTCGGGGTTGAGCGAGCAGAGGCCGTTCGAGAGCTTCTCCGGCAGCATCGGGATGACGCGACGGGGAAAGTAGACCGACGTCGCGCGCTCGTAGGCGTCGAGGTCGATCGGCTCGCCCGGGCGGACGTAGTGGCTGACGTCGGCGATCGCGACGATGAGGCGCCAGCCGTTGTCGACCTTCGACTTGCCGATCCGCACCGGCTCGCAGTAGACCGCGTCGTCGAAGTCGCGCGCGTCCTCGCCGTCGATGGTGACGAGCGCGACGTCGGTGAGATCGACCCGCTCCTTGCGGTCGGCCGCGCCGACGCTCGAGGGCAGCGCCGCGGCCTGCGCCAGCGCGGCGTCGGAGAAGATGTGCGGCACCTCGTACTTGCGCACCGCGATCTCGATCTCCATGCCGGGATCGTCGATCTCGCCGAGGACCTCGGTGACGCGGCCGACCGGCTGCGAATGCATCGACGGCGGCTCCATGAGCTCTATCGCGACGACCTGGCCGGCCTTCGCGTCGGCGATGCCGTTGCGCGGCACGATGATGTCCTGCCCGTAGCGCTTGTCTTCCGGTGCGAGCAGCCAGATGCCGCTCTCGTGCAGGAGGCGGCCGATGATCGGCGCCTTCTTGCGCTCGAGGATCTCGATGACACGGCCCTCGGGCCGGCCCTTCTTGTCGTAGCGGACGATGCGCGCCTTGACGCGGTCGCGGTGCAGGACGCTCTTCATCTCCTGGGGCGAGAGAAAGATGTCGGCCTGGTGGTCGTCCCGAACGACGAAGCCGTGGCCGTCGCGATGGCCCTGGACGGTGCCCTCCACCTCGGCGAGAAGCTCGTTGCCGACGGGCGTAGGGGTCTTGGATGTTGTTGCTTTGATGATAAAGTCCGTGGTTGCCTGAGATGCCCAGGTGGCGGAATTGGTAGACGCACTAGTTTCAGGTACTAGCGGGTAACTCCGTGGGGGTTCGAGTCCCTTCCTGGGCACCAAATGCTTCGCAAGAAGGACAGCGGGCCGGCTTTGCCGGCCCTTCTCTTTTTTCGTTCAAATCTGGAATTTCTTGGCGAGCCCGCTCGGGCGCAAGTCGTCGTATTCCTCGAAGGGCTGATGGATCCACGGGCTCGTGGGCAGCATTTCGACGTAGTAGTCGGGGGTGTACGACGAGACGCCCTTGGTCCAGATGACCGCCGACCTCAGCTCGCTGATCTGCGGCATGCCGCGCAGCCGGTCGACGACCGCGCGCAGGGTGATCCCCGAATCGGCCAGGTCGTCGACCAGGAGGACGCGGCCGGCGAGCTCGCCGCGCGGCAGCGTGATGTACTTGGCCAGGTCGAGCCGACCCTGGATGGTGCCCGCCTCGGCCCGGTACGAGCTCGTCGCCATGATCGCGAGCGGCTTGTCGAAGACGCGCGAGAGCACGTCGCCCGGCCGCATGCCGCCGCGCGCCAGGCACAGGATCTGGTCGAATTGCCAGCCCGACGCGTCGATCTTGAGCGCGAGGCGCTCGATCAGCATGTGGTACTCGTCCCAGGAGACGTAGAGGTCTTTGCCGTCGTCGGTGAGCATGGGTCCTCGGCGGTGCTGGAGGCTAGAGCGAAAGCGCCATCTGGCGCCGCGCCGCGCGCGACTCGGCGTTCGGCTGGTACGGGTGGCGCAGCAGGATCGTGTGCTCCCGATCCGGACCGGTCGAGACCATGTCGATCGGCGCGCCGATGAGGCTCTCGACGCGCTCGAGATAGCGGCGCGCATTCTGCGGCAGCGCGTCCCAGCGCGTGGCGCCGAAGGTGCTTTCCTGCCAGCCCGCGAAGGTCTCGTAGACCGGCACGCAGGCGACGATGTCGTCGGCATCGAGCGGCAGGATGTCGATGCGCTCGCCGCGCAGCTCGTAGCCGACGCAGACCTTGATCTCCTCCAGCCCGTCGAGGACGTCGAGCTTGGTGATGCACAGGCCGGAGACGCCGTTGATGATGATCGAGCGCTTCAGCAGTGCGGCGTCGAGCCAGCCGCAGCGGCGCGCCCGCCCGGTGACCGTGCCGCGCTCCTGGCCGACCGTCGACAGGTGATGGCCGATCGATCCGGGCACGTCGATCGGCAGCTCGCTCGGGAACGGGCCGCCGCCGACGCGCGTCGTGTACGCCTTGGTGATGCCGAGGATGTAGTGCAGCAGGTCGGGGCCGACCCCGGAGCCGGCGGCGGCGTTGCCGGCGACGCAGTTGCTCGAGGTGACGAACGGATAGGTGCCGTGGTCGATGTCGAGCAAGGTCCCTTGCGCGCCCTCGAACAGCACGTTGGCGCCGTCGCGATGGACGTTGTAGATCGTGTAGCCGACGTCGCCGATCATCGGCCGAAGCTCTTCGCCGGCCTTCATCGCCATCTCGAAGATCGGCTCGAACGCGAGCGGCGCGACGTGGAAGAAGCCTTCGAGCGCGAAGTTGTGAAGGGCAAGCAGCTCGCGCAGCTTCTTCGCGAACCGCTCGGGGTGCTTCAGGTCCTGGACGCGCAGCGCGCGCCGCGCGACCTTGTCTTCATACGCCGGACCGATGCCCTTTCCGGTGGTGCCGATCTTGCCGGCGCCGCTCGACTCGCGCATCAGCTCACGCGCCTTGTCGACCTCGACGTGGAACGGCAGGATCAGCGGGCACGACTCGCTGATCAGGAGCCGCGAGCGCACCTCGATGCCCATCGCCTCCAGTCGGCCGATCTCGCCGAGCAGGTGCTGCGGGTCGACGACGACGCCGTTGCCGATGTAGCAGCGCACGCCCGCGCGCATGATCCCCGAGGGGATGAGCTGCAGCGCCGTCT
>DATIDZ010000040.1:0-7240 GCA_035456045.1 Caldimonas sp. | reverse complement strand
TTGCATCTCCGTTCAAGAGCCTAACAGCCTACATCGGTGCTCAAGCCACGCCCGCCAGGACTGAGCACGAGCTTGACAGGACTTTCCAACGAATATTCGCTTGTATCGCGGTGATGATCGTCATCGCCGTGGATCAGATTTCAGGGCGATTGGCAGACTCGGGCGCCCTGATTCTGCTCGCTTTGACCTCGGGCTATCTGCTGATTACCGTCGCCTATCGAGGCTTGCTGAAGTTGGGACGCAGCGAAGGCATCTTCGCTTTGTATGCCTTCCTCGTGTGCGACCCGCTAATGCTGGTCCTCGTACTGTATTTGCAGCCTCACAACTTCGCCTTCCTTAATCCCTTCCTGCTCGTCACGATCGCCCGGACCGGCATTCGCTACGGCGTGCGGACCATGTACCTGTCCTGGTTCATGACGCTGCTGTTCTCGCTCGTACTCATCACCAGTGAATTTTGGCAGGAGAAGGTCGAATTGACCCTCACGTTCTTTCTAACGTTAATTCTTGTCCCAACGTTCTTCTCTTCTCTTATCCGAAGGATTCACTCCGCCCGCTTGGTCGAGCAGGAGAAGGCCCGGCTGTTGGCGCGCCAGGAATCGGTCGCCGCCCGCGCCGCCTTCCTCGCCAAAGTCAGCCACGAGCTCCGCTCCCCCCTGCAAGGCATCGTCTCCGCGCTCGACGTAATCTCGATGCGTCGCCCGCCGGGAGCCGCGGCCGATGCCGACGACGAGCTCATCGGCCGCATCCGGCGCTCGTCGCTCCTGCTCAACACGCACCTTCGCGACATGCTCACCCTCGCCAAGGGCGAAGCCGGCCGCCTCGAGATGCGGCCCGAGCCGTTCGACGCCTGCGCGCTCGTCGAGAGCGTCGCCGCGTCGGCGGCCGACCTGGCGAACGACAAGAAGCTCGAGCTGATCGTCGACGTTCCCGCCGCGGCGACCTTCGTCGTCGCCGACGGCGCCCGCATCGACCAGGTCCTGACCAACCTCGTGATCAATTCCATCCGCTACACCGAGACCGGTCGCGTGCGGCTCGCCCTGGCGCCCTACGACGCCGGCGCTCGGCTCCTTCGCTTCACCGTCTCGGACACCGGCCCCGGCATCCCGACGGCCATGCTGCCGACGCTCCTCACGCCCGACCGGGTCGTCACCGGCTCGGAACGACGCGGCGAAGGCTCGGGCATCGGCCTCGCCATCGTCCGCACGCTGGTCGATCACCTGGGCGGGCGCATCGAGGTGCACAGCGAGCTCGGCAAGGGGACGACCTTCGCCGTGGAGATTCCCGCCGAGCCGGTCGAGAGCGACGCCGACGACGCGGCGCGCGAGTCGCCGACCGGCCGCATCCTCATCGTCGACGATCGCGAGGACGTCCTCGATGCCCTGGCCAGCGTGGTCGACGAGCTCGGCTTCGAATGCGATCGCGCCACCTCGGCCGCCGTCGCGGCGAACCTGCTCGCCGCGCGCCCTTACGACGCCGCGCTGGTCGACGTCGAGATGCCGATCAAGGGCGGCGCCGAGCTCGCCGACGAGACGCGACGGGGCAAGGGTCCGAACGCGGAGACGCGGTTCATCGGCATGAGCGCCGGCGAGGTGAGCGACGCGATCCTGCTTCGCTTCGACGCCTGCCTCACCAAGCCGATCGATCACGGCGCACTGCGTCGGGCCCTGCTCGGCCCCGCCACCGGCGCGCGCCCCAGCCAGCCCGGGCTGTGGACCGAAGCCGGTTGAGGCGGGTCGGCACGTCGCTCGCGGCCGGTGCGGCCCGGCCGGAGACAATCGGCCGAACGCTCCAGGAGACCCCGTGGCCGCCACCCCCATTGCCGTGAACCGACTCGCCGCCGAGATCGATGCCGCCGTCGCCGCGGTCGAACCGCAGCTGATCGCCTGGCGGCGCGACCTGCACGCCCACCCGGAGCTCGGCAACCGCGAAGTGCGCACGGCCGGCATCGTCGCGGCGCACCTGCGCCAGCTCGGCTTCGACGACGTGCGCACGCAGGTCGGGGTCACCGGCGTCGTCGGCGTCCTGCGCGGCAAGCTGCCCGGGCCGGTGGTGGCGTTGCGCGCCGACATGGACGGCCTGCCGGTCGAGGAACGCACCGACGTGCCGTTCGCGTCGAAGGAGCGCACCACCTGGAACGGCGAGAACGTCGGCGTCATGCACGCCTGCGGGCACGACGCGCACGTCGCCATCCTGATGAGCGTCGCGTCGGTCCTCGCCGGCCTGCGCGATCGCCTCGCCGGCTCGGTCAAGTTCATCTTCCAGCCCGCCGAGGAGATGCCTCCCGCCGGCGAGGAAGGCGGCGCCAGGCTGATGATCAAGGAAGGCGCGCTCGAGAATCCGGCGCCCGATGCCATCTTCGGCCTGCACGTCACGTCGATGCTCTCGACCGGGACGATCGGCTACCGCGCCGGCCCGACCATGGCGAGCTCCGACACGTTTCGCATCACCGTCCTCGGCCGGCAGACGCACGGCGCGATGCCGTGGCGCGGGGTCGACCCCATCGTCACCGCCGCGCAGGTCGTGCTCGGCCTGCAGACGATCGTGAGCCGCCAGGTCAACACCGCGAGCGAGCCGGTCGTCGTCACCGTCGGCGCGATCAAGGGCGGCGTTCGCGAGAACATCATCCCCGACTCGGTCGAGCTGCGCGGCACGATCCGCACCTTCGACGAAGCGATGCGCGACGACGTGCACGATCGCGTCAAGGACACGGCCGAGCACATCTCGAAGGCGTCGCGTGCGGGCTGCGACGTGTGCATCACGAAGAACTACCCCGTCACCGTCAACGACGCCGAGCTCACCGAGGCGATGCTGCCCACGCTCGAGCGCGTCGCCGGCGCCGCCCACGTGATGCTCATACCCAAGGTCACGGGCTCGGAGGACTTCTCGTTCTATCAGCACGTCGTTCCCGGCCTGTTCTTCTTCGTCGGCATCACGCCCAGGACGCAGGACGCCGAGACCGCGCCGCCCAACCATTCGCCGCTCTTCTACATCGACGAGGCCGGGCTGCCGCTGGGCGTTCGCGCCCTCGCGCACGCGGCGGTCGACTGGCTCGAGGCGAATCCGACCGCGTCGGCTCGATAGGCCGTCGACTCATGGTGTCGTCACTGGGCCGCCGGGTCGGCGGCGTCCTCGCGGCCGTCGCGCTCGTCGCGTCGCCTCGCCTCTCGCTCGCCCAGGACGCCGCGAGCGCGACGGTGTCGAGCCCGGCGTCGCATGCGCGAATCGGCGTCGAGGGCGTGCGCTTCCCGGGCGACGGCCCGCGCGTCGGCCTCGTCGGCACCACCTACCTGATCGACATCGCCGAAGCGAGCGGCCTGGCGCTCGGCCCCGCCGTCTACGGCGCGATCAGCGGCGGCCACGGCGGCTTCTTCAGCCTCGGCGGCGAGGTCGCATGGCGGCACCGCCTGATCGGTCCTGTCGGGGTCGAGCTCGGGCTGTATGCGGGCGGCGGCGGCGGCGGCGGCGCGCCCCCGGGCAGCGGTCTCATGCTGCGGCCGCACGCCGACCTGGTCTGGGACTTCGGCGCCGTCGCCGTCGGCGCGTCGATCTCCAAGGTGAACTTCTCCGGCGGCAAGATCGACAGCAACCAGGTCGGCCTGGTCCTCAACATCAACAGCGACTTCCGCTTCGTTCCGGCCGCGCGCCTCGGCGAGCCGACCCTCGGCGGGGGCCGGGCAGGCCTCGGCTTCGATCGCGTCCAGTTCGTGGGCGGGGTCTATCGCACTTCGGAAGGCAAGACGCTCAACGACGGCACGCCGCTGCCGCGAACGATCGACACCATCGGGGTTCGCGCCGAGCACGGCCTCGGCGCCAACGCCTTCTGGGGACTCGAAGCGAATCGCGCCGGAGGCAACGGCGTCGGCGGCTATGCCGAGTACCTCGGCACGGCCGGCGTCGAAGGCGAAGCGGTTCGCGACGTTCTCACCGTCGGCGCACGGGCCGCGCTCGGCATGGCCGGCGGCGGCGGCGTCTCGACCGGCGGCGGGCTGCTCGTCAAGGGCAGCGTCTACGGCATCGTGCGCCTCGGCAACGACCTCGGTCTCTCGCTCGAGGCCGGCGTCGCCCGCGCGCCGGACGGCAACTTCCGCGCCGCGCAAGGATCGATCGGGCTCGTCTGGGCGCTCGACGGACCCGCGAGCGGCGGGCCGGCGGCGCGGCCGGCACGCACCGACTTCAGCGCCGGCATCGAGCGCTACGACGCGCCCCGCATCGACGGCAGCGACCGCGCCCTGAGCGCCGTCGCGCTCAAGCTCGATCGCTATCTCTCGTCCAACTTCTACGTCACCGGCAAGGTGCTGAGCGCGGTGGACGGCGGCGCCAGCGGCTACACCTCGGCGCTCGTCGGCGCCGGCTGGATGCAGCCGATCGGGACGCGCCTGCACGTCGGCGCCGAGCTCCTCGCCGGCGCCGGCGGCGGCGGCGGCGTCGCCGTCGACGGCGCGCTCGTCGAGCCGCGCGTGTTCGCCGGCGTGCAGATCACGCCGACGCTGGGCCTGCGCGCCGGCGCCGGACGCATCCGGGCGACCGACGGCCGGCTCGACAGCACCGTCTTCGACGTCTCGCTGACCCTCGCCTACGGCCTCTCGTCGGGACACTAGCCGGCGGCCGCGGCACCGCCGCGCCCGATTCGTGTACCGTGCGCGACTTTCAGGAGCACACCATGGCCGACAACACGAGCAGCGGCGAGAAGCCGCGCACCTTGAGCCCGACGACCAAGCGGACCGGGCAGAAGCGCAGCCTCGAGCGCGGCAAGTCGACGCGCAAGAAGAATCCGGGCAAGCGCGCGCACAAGGGCGGCTGACGCGGTTCCTGGGGCGGGCGGCGCCATCCGGCGATGACGGCACCGCATGGCGAGGACCCGAGCGCACGGCGCGACCGCTCACGAGGGCAGCCGGCCGCGGCCGCCGACATCGGCTGCGCGGTGCTCACGGTCGGCCATTCGACGCGTCCGATCGACGAATTCATCGCGTTGCTCGCCGCCCACCGCGTCACGCAGCTCGTCGACGTGCGAACGGTGCCTCGTTCTCGCCACAACCCGCAATTCAACGAGGACGCGTTGGCGGCGTCGCTTCACGCCGCAGGCATCGGCTACGTCCATGCCCCCGGTCTGGGCGGCTTTCGACGCGCGGCGCCCGATTCGCCGAACGCCGGCTGGCGCAACCTGTCGTTTCGCGGCTATGCCGACTACATGCAGACCCCGGAGTTCGCCGAGAGCCTGTTCGGCCTCATCGAGCTCGCGCGGCGCGACCGGGTGGCCCTGATGTGCGCCGAAGCGGTGCCGTGGCGCTGTCACCGGTCGCTGATCGCCGATGCGCTCGTCGCGCATGGCGTCGCGACCTGCGAGATCGCGAGCGAAAGGCGCCTGCAGCCGCATCGCCTGACGCCATTCGCGCGCGTGCAGGGCGTCGCCGTCACCTACCCGCCGGAGGCGAGCTGACCGGCCTCAGTCGCGGTGCCGGAACGGCGCCCGGTACAGCCACACGCGGCGACCGTCGCCGCTGTCGAGCACGAGCTGCGGCTGCAGGCTCGTGACCTCGAACTCGAGGCTCGCGAGCCAGGCGCCGGGGGGGAGCTCGTGCGCTGCCTTGGCGGCCGCTCGCGCCATGCTCTCCGGGCGCTGGAACAGGTAGACCAGCGCGAAGCGCGACCAGTCGGCGCTCCACAGGTCGCCGCGCCGGATGTGCGCGAACCGGCAGCGCGCCGCGGCGACGAGCCAGAGCGGCCAGCTCCATTCGATGCCCTCGAGCGCCGCTTGGGGATATTCGCGCCGCAGCTCGACGAGGCCGGCGCCGAGCCCGCAGCCGGCATCGAGCACCGCGGCGTGCGCCGCGAGCGGGACGCCCTGCGCCAGGCCGCACAGCGCGCCGGCGGGAGTGGGAAAGACGGGGGCATCGCGCCAGGCCCGAAGCGGGTACACCACGGCCAGCAGCGACAGTGCCAGGAACCACGCCCACGCGGGGAGCGCGACGCCGCCGCCGAACAGGACGAGGAACGACAGCGGGAAACCGCAGCCGACGAAGACGCGTCGCCACGGCGTCGCGCCGATCAGCGAGAGCGCCGCGCCGACGACGCCGGCGCCGATGAAGGCCGCTGCCGGCGCCGCGCCGAACTGCGCGATCGACGCGAACACGATCCAGCACGCCGCCCACGCGGCGAAGGCGGGCAACGGCCAGCTGCGGTTGATGAAGCGGCGGCGCTCGGGCCCGCGATACGCCGGCGTCGCGGTGACCGCGGCGTCGACGCGTCGGCGCGACCGCTCCATCCTCAGTACTCGCGCAGCTTGACGCGCAGGCGCGCGATCGACTGGCTGTGCAGCTGGCAGACGCGCGACTCGGTGACCTTGAGCACCGCCGCGATCTCCTTGAGATTCATGTCGTGCTCGTAGTACATGCTCATCACGTACTGCTCGCGCTCGGGCAGGACCTTGATCGCCTCGACGAGCGCGCCGCGCATGCGCTGGTCCTGCAGCTGCGCGAGCGGGTTCGATTCGCTGTCGGCGACGTGGCGGTCGAGGAAGTCGCTGTCGCCTTCGGCGCCCGACATGTCCTCGAGGTAGACGAGCTGCGTGCCGCGCACCTTGCCGAGCAGCTCCTGGTACTCGGCAAGGCCGATGCCCATCTCCTTGGCGATCTCGCTTTCCTGGGGCGCGCGGCCGAGCTGCTGCTCGAGCCTCGATACCGCCGACTCGATCGAGCGCTGGTGCTTGCGCGTGCCGCGCGAGAGGTAGTCGTTGCCGCGCAGCTCGTCGAGCATCGCGCCGCGGATCCGCTGTGTCGCGAACGTCTCGAACTGCACGCCCTGGGCGGCGTCGAAGCGGCTGAGCGCGTCGGTGAGGCCGATCATGCCGACCTGGATCAGGTCGTCGATCTCGACGTTGGCCGGCAGCTTGGCGATCATCTGGTGCGCCAGGCGGCGAACGAGGCCGCTGTACTGCTTCAGGGTCGAGTTCAGGTCCAGCTGACCTTTGGCGGTGTACATGGTGGCTCCGGAGTTCATTGAACCGCCCATGCGACGGCGTGGCTTGCCACCGGTCGGGCGCTCGCTCCGACCGCGGCATGGTTCTCGAAGCGCGCCGCGACCAGGCGGCGCAGGTCGCTGCCGGGCGCGTCGCACGGATCGCCCGCCGGGTCGATCCAGGCCCAGTCGCGCAGCACGCCGTCGAAGAACGTGTCGGCGCAGCCGGCGAGCTTGGCGGCGATCCGCTCGGCGCGCGGCGAATGAGGCGCGGCGCCGAGGAGGA
>DATIDZ010000039.1:0-9840 GCA_035456045.1 Caldimonas sp. | reverse complement strand
CGCCGGCCCGGCCTGCCGCCGGCGCGACGATCCGGCTGTACGAGAGGCCGACCTGGGCCGACTCGATCGCGGCGTGGTCGGCCGCGACCACGGCGCGCGCCGACTCGACCAGCGTCTGGTTGGTGTCGACCGCGCCTTGCGAGATGAAGTTCTGCGCCAGCAGGTCCTTGCTGCGCGCGAGCTGCCGTTCGGCGTCGGCGAGCGCCGCCTGGTCCTTGGCGAGCTGCGCGCGTGCCTTCGCGACATTGACCTCGTCGCTGCGCGCGTCGAGCACGAAGAGGGGCTGGCCGGCATTGACGAACTGGCCTTCCTTGATCTGCACCTTGACGATCGTGCTGGCGATCTGCGGCCGGATGTCGACGCTGTTGAGCGCGGTGACCGTGCCGGTCGCATCGAGCATCACGTCGACGTCCTTCTTCTGGACGACGACGGTCGTGACGCTGACCGGCGGCCCGGCGGCGGCGGAAGCCGACGAGGCGGGCGCGGCTCCCGACGCGACGGAAGCGTCGGTGCCCGCGGTCGGCCGCAGCCAGGCGAAGGCCGCTGCGGCGACAAGAAGCGCGGCCACGATCCCGACGGTGAGCTTCCTGTTCATGCGCCCGCGATTGTGATGCCTGAAGCACAACCCATGACGCTCACTCGACAGCCGGCGCCGTGCCCGCCTGCTCGCGGTCGAAGCGCAGCGTCGGCACCCGGGTGGCCGCCCAGGCCGCGACGGCGCACAGCGCTGCCGCCGCGAGGAACGCGATCCGGAACGCGAGGCCGATGCGGGCGTCGTCGGCGGCGCTGTGGACGCCGGCGATCACCGGCGCGCCGCCGATCACGCCGTAGATGAGCGCGCCGAACGCCGACGCGCCGAGCGACGAGCCGAGCGTTCGCGCGAGCGAGATCGTCGACGCCGCGGCGCCGAGGCGGGCCGGCCCGGCTGCCGTCTGGGTCACGATCTGCATCACCGACATCACCGAGCCGAGGCCGAGGCCGGTCACGATCTCGAGGCCGACGAGGACCGCGCGCGCCGGCGGCAGGAAAGCGAGTCCGACGAGTGCGGCCGCGGCGACGCCGAGGCCGACGCTCGGGATCGCCGTCGGCCGGCCGGTCCAGACGATGACGCGGCCGGTCAGCGCGGCGCCCGCGACGATGCCGCCGGTCAGCGGCAGCAGCAGCAGCCCGGACTCGGCGGCGTTGGAATGGAGCGCGAGCTGCAGGTAGACCGGCAGGTAGAACACCATCGCGAACATCGCCGAGGCGAAGGCGACGACGGTGAGCACCGCGTAGCGAACGGCAGGCAGCGCGAGGAGCTCGATGGGCAGGAACGGCCGCGCGGCGCGGCGCTCGACGCGGACCAGCGCCATGCCGAGGACCAGCGCCGACGCGAGCAGCGCGAGGCTCGTCGTCGACGTCCAGGCGAAGTGATGTCCGGCCGACGACAGCCAGACCAGGCTCGTCGCCGCCGCGAGCGCGAAGAGGACGATGCCCGCGGCATCGGGCTTGCCGCGCACGGGATGGAGGCGATCGTCGCCGAGCATCGTGCGCAGCCGCCAGACCGCGAGCGCGCAGAGCGGCAGGTTGACGAGGAAGAGCCAGCGCCAGCTGGCGTTGTGGACGACCAGGCCGCCGATGACCGGCCCGCCGACGCTGGCGAGCGTGAAGATGAGCGCGAAGTAGCTCTGGTTGCGCGCGCGCAGGCGCGGCGCGACGACCTCGCCGATGAGCGCCTGCGAAAGCGTCATCAGCCCGCCGCCGCCGACGCCTTGCAGGACGCGCGCGGCGACGAGCGCAGCGAGCGTCGGCGCGGCGCCGCAGGCGAGCGAGCCGACGGCGAAGACGACGATCGCCATCGAGAGCACGCGACGCCGGCCGTGGCGGTCGCCGAGGCGTCCGTAGAGCGGCACCATGATCACGGCGGCCAGCAGATAGGCGACGGCGAGCCACGAGGTGTCGCGCAGCCCGCCGAGCTCGCGGCTGATGACGGGCGTCGCGGTCGCGAGCAGCGTCTGGTCGACCGCGGCGAGGAACATCGGCACCATCACCGCGACGAAGAGGCGGCGAAAGCGCGCACGGTCGAACGGCGGCGCGACGACCGCGGGCGCGTCGGGCGACGGCGATGCCGCGGCGCTGCCCTCGCGAACCGGCGCGTCCATGCCGGGGATGAGGATCAGCGCCGGCCGGTCGAGCCGAAGCCCGCTTCACCGCGCTCGCTGGCGTCGAACGACGTCACGACGCGGAAGTCGGCCTGGACGACCGGCACGATCACCATCTGCGCGATGCGCTCGAACGGCTCGATCGTGAACGGCGTCGCGCCGCGGTTCCAGCAGCTCACCATCAGCGGCCCCTGGTAGTCCGAATCGATCAGGCCGACGAGGTTGCCGAGGACGATGCCGTGCTTGTGGCCGAGGCCCGAGCGCGGCAGCAGCATCGCCGCGAAGCCGGGGTCGCCGAGGTGGATCGAGAGGCCGGTCGGCACGAGCTCGGCGGCGCCGGGACCGAGGACGAGCGGCGCATCGATGCACGCACGCAGGTCCAGCCCGGCGCTCCCGGGGGTGGCATACGACGGCATCCGATCGGCGATGCGCGGATCGAGGATGCGAACGTCGACGCGCGTCCTGGCGTCGCTGCCTCGGCTCATGCCGTTCCCGCGCCGAGGCGCGTCGCGATCTCGGCGACCAGCTCGCGGGCGAGCGCGAGCTTGCCGGCGCGCGGCAGCTCGCGAACGCCGCGCGCGTCGACCAGGGTCAGCGCGTTGTCGTCCTGCCCGAAGGTCGCCGGGCCGAGGTTGCCGACGATCAGCGGCACGTTCTTCCTGAGCCGCTTGGCGCTCGCGTTGGCCAGCACGTCGCCGCTCTCGGCGGCGAAGCCGACGCAGAACGGCGCCCGGGGCAGCGCCGCGACGGCGGCGAGGATGTCGACGTTCTCGACCAGCGCGAGTGTCGGCACGCCCTGCCCCTCCTTCTTCTTGATCTTCTCGCCGGCGACTTCGGCGACGCGCCAGTCGGCGACCGCGGCGGTGGCGACGAAGACATCGCTCTGCGCGACCGCCGCCATCACCGCCGCGTGCATCTCGGCCGCGGTCGTCACGTCGACGCGGCGCACATGGCGCGGCGTGTCGAGCGTCACCGGGCCGGCGACCAGCGTCACGTCGGCGCCGGCCTCGGCCGCGGCGCGTGCGACCGCGAAGCCCATCTTGCCGCTCGATCGGTTGGTGAGGCCGCGCACCGGATCGATCGGCTCGAAGGTCGGCCCCGCGGTGACCAGCACGCGCTTGCCGGCCAGGCGCTTGGGCTGGAAGAAAGCGATCAGCTCGTCGAGCAGCTCGGCCGGCTCGAGCATCCGGCCATCGCCGATCTCGCCGCACGCCTGGTCGCCGCTGCCCGGGCCGAGCACGGTGGCGCCGTCGGCGCGAAGCTGCGCGAAGTTGCGCTGCGTCGCCGGATGCGCCCACATCTCGCGGTTCATCGCCGGCGCCACGAGCAGCGGGCAGCGCTCGATCGGCCGTGCCAGGCAGAGCAGCGAGAGCAGGTCGGAGGCCGCGCCGTGCAGGAGCCTCGAGACGAAATCGGCGCTCGCGGGCGCGATCAGCACCGCGTCGGCCTCGCGCGTGAGGTTGATGTGCGCCATGTTGTTCGCCTCGCGCGCGTCCCACTGGCTCGTGTAGACCGGGCGGTTCGAGAGCGCCTGCAGCGTGACCGCCGTGATGAACTGCTCGGCCGCCTCGGTCATCACGACCTGCACGGTCGCGCCTGCCTTGATCAGCGCACGCGTCAGCTCGGCGGCCTTGTAGCAGGCGATGCCGCCCGTCAGGCCGAGCACGATGTGGCGGCCCGCGAGTTCGGCGGCAGAAGATGGCACGGGGGGATTCACGGGCCGGGCGATTATCGACGAGCCCTCGCGCCGGTGCCCGGTGAGGGCTTGGGTGCCGGGTCAGGCGCGACCGGAGGCGGCGACGAGCGGATCGACGAGCGCCCTGGCCTCGGCGCCCTCCCAGTCGAGCTCGCCGACGACGACGTGCACCGGCACGCCGTTGCGGCCGATGAGAACCGTGCTCGGAAAGACGCGCGGCGTCCAGCTGACCGTGGCGTCGCCATCGGCGTCGAGCAGGATCGGCGACCTGAACGGCGCGCCCTCGAGGAAGCGACGGATGACGTCGGGTCGCTCCTTGTAGTTGACCGCGGCGACGACGACGCCGTCCTTGCGACGCCGCGCCGCCATCGCGTCGAGCGAGGGCATCTCGAGACGACACGGCGCGCACCACGTGGCCCAGAAGTTGAGGACGACCACCTGGCCGACGAGCGGCTCGAGTCGCCACGGCGTTCCGGCGAGGTCGACGACGTCGAGCGGCGGCGCCGGCCGGCCCGCAGGCCAGGCGCGAACGACGTGCCCCGCGGCGGCGATCCGCCACGGCAGCGAGACGGCGATGCCCGCGGCGGCCGCGCGCAGAAGAGCCGCGCGACGGGCCGCGCGCAGGGCCGGGGCGCGTCGATTGCTCTGCATCGCTGCATTCTGGGCGAAGCCGCGGTAAGGTGCGCTGCCCGTCCTCGACCCCCTTCGCCCCTCTCGACGATGTCCGATTCCAAGTCACCCCGATTCATCCAGACCTGGCTCGCCGATGCCGACGCCGAGCACGTTGCCGCACGCGCGGCGCTCGCCGCCACGCCGGCGAGCGTCGCGCCGAAATTCTTCTACGACCGGCTCGGCTCGCATCTCTTCGAGGCGATCACCGAGCTGGCCGAGTACTACCCGACGCGCACGGAGGCAGCGATCTTCGCGAGCCACGGCGCCGACATGGCCAAGGCGATCGGCGCCGGCATGGCACTGATCGATCTCGGCGCCGGCAACTGCGCCAAGGCGGCGCGCCTGTTTCCGCTGTTCGAACCGCGTCGCTACCTCGCCGTCGACATCTCGGTGGAGTTCCTGCGCGATGCGCTGCGCGAGCTGCAGCGCGATCACCCGCAGGTGCAGATCGCCGGGCTCGGCCAGGACTTCTCGACGCGACTCGACGTTCCCGCCGAGCTGCTCGGCGCCGACCGGCCGGTGTTCTTCTATCCCGGTTCGAGCATCGGCAACTTCACGCCCGACGAGGCCCTCGAGTTCCTGCAGCGCGTGCGCAAGCGCGCCCAGGGCGGCGGCCTGCTGATCGGCGTCGACCTGGTCAAGCCGCGCGCCGTTCTCGAGGCGGCGTACGACGACGGGCTGGGCGTCACCGCGGCCTTCAATCGCAATGCGCTGGTGCATTTGAACCGCCTGATCGGCAGCGATTTCGTGCCGCGGCAGTGGCGTCACGTTGCGTTCTTCGACGAGGCGAAGTCGCGCATCGAGATGCACCTGGAAGCGCGCGAAGCGATCGACGTCTCCTGGCCGGGCGGCGGTCGCCGCTTCGCCGCGGGCGAACGCATCCACACCGAGAACTCGTGCAAGTACGCGGCGCCGGACTTCGCCGACCTGCTGGTCCGTGCCGGCTTCGAGGCGCCGCGGCGCTGGACCGATCCGGCCGGCTGGTTCGCGGTGTTCTGGGCGCCGGCGCGATGAGCGACGGCGTTCGCGCCGTCAGTGCTCGGCGAGGAAGCGGACGACGCGGTCGCGCGAGTCGCGCCACGCCGCCGGGTTGCCGCCGACGTGCACGCCCTGGCCGGGATTGACGCCGTTCGGAATGTCCTTGCGCACGCGGACCGGCGCGTCCGAGTCGAAGCCGTGCCAGGCCCCGGGGTAGACCGTGATCTCGGGCGCCATCTCGGTCACCGACTTCGCGAGCGCGACGCAGGGCGCCGAGGGCGTCCAGTCGTCGAGCTGGCCGACCAGCATCAGCAGCGGCGCCGACGGCGAGTAGCCGCGCTGGAGGTCGCTCTCGCAGCCGGGATAGAAGGCGATCGCGAAGGCCGGCTTGACGAGCGCCGCCGCGACGTCGTGGTGACGCAGGTTGGTCGCGGAGAGCACCGTGCTGCCGCCGTTCGACCAGCCGATCATGCCGATGCGCTTGGCGTCGACGTCGGCGCGATCGGCGAGGTAGGCGAGCGCGCCGAGCGCATCGAGCCGGCGGTTCGCCTGCGTCACGCGCCGCTTGCCGGTGCGCTGCGTGCAGAGCTCCTTCTCGTAGCGCGGCGTCAGCGAATCGACGACGAGCACGTGCATGCCGAGCCCGTTGAAGAGCTCGGCGTACTGGTGCATGCGGCGGGCGAGCGCGCCGTTCTTGTCGTAGGCGCCGCCGCAGCCGTGGAACATGGCGACCGCGGGCGCGGGCGACGTCGCTGCCGCGAAGAAGTAGCCGCTCAGCACGACCGGCGCGTTGCCCGCGCCGTCGTAGCTCGGAAAGGAGACGCGCTCCTGGGCGTGCGCGGCGGCCACCGATGCGACCGGCAGCACCGCGAGCAGCGCCGCCCGGATCGCGTGGCGGATCGTCATGGCGCGGGCGCGTCGCCCGCGCCGTCCGCCTCCGCGGCCGCGGCGCGGATCGCCGGCGGCGCCGGATGCAGGCGCGCCATGGCGAAGGCGTCGATGAACTCGCCGTCGCGAAGCACGTAGCCGCGATAGCGACCTTCCATCTCGAAGCCGAAGCGGCGATAGAGAGCGATCGCGCGCGCGTTGTCGACGTAGACGCTGAGCTCGAGCCGGAGCACGCCGATCCAGCGGTCGGCGTAGTCGCACATCGCCTGCATGAGCGCGCTGCCGATCCCCTGACCCTGCGCCTCGGCGCTGACCGACAGGCCGATCATCATCGCGTGGCGGCGCCGCGGGCTCGGACCGCACGGATGCATCCCCGACGAGCCGACCACGGCGCCGCCTCGTTCGGCGACGAGCAGCACGTCGGCCTTGCCCGGCGCGAGGCTCTCGACCAGGCGCGCGCGCTGCGCTTCCTCGCTCGCGAAGGGCATCTGCATGAGGCCCGGGTACACCGCGGGATCGCCCATCAGGCGGGCGATCGCGGCAGCGTCATCGACGCGGGCACGGCGAACCTCGATCGTCATGGCCTGGCACCCCCGCGCAGGTTCCGGTAATGGAGGAAGAGCTCGTCGCCCTCGATCTCGGTCGCCACGAGCGCGAGGCGACGCACGTCGTCGCGATCGAAGCCGGCGCCGTCGGCCAGCGTGGGAGCGTCGCCGCCGACGACGATCGGGCAGAGCGTCACGTGCATCTCGTCGATCGCGTCGGCGGCGAGGAACTGGAACAGCAGGTCGCCGCCCGCCTCGACGAGCAGCAGCTCGACGCCGCGCGCGGCGAGGCGCTCGAGGATCCAGGCGACCGGCGGATCGCCCTCGCCCGGCCACGCCTCGACCGCGGCCGGGAACCCCGGCTTGACGGCGCCGGCGCGCGTCACGAACAGGGGCCGGATCCCCTGCTCTTCGAGGAACGACGGAGTCAGCGGCACGTCGAGCGAGCGGCTGACGACGACGTTCCAGGGCCTCGCCTTCAGGAGCGGCCGGTCGGCGGCGTCGGGCAGCGCGGCGTGCGGCCAGTTGCGGAACGTCGCGCCGCCGACGAGGACGGCGTCGGCCTCGGCGCGCAGACGGCTCATGCGCGCGTGGTCGCGCGCGCTGCCGAAGAAAGTGAAGCGGCGTTCCCGCGTGTTGATGCGACCGTCGAGCGACACGGCCGTGTTGCTGACGACCTTCACCGCACGGGCCTCAGCGTCCCGCCGGCGGCGCGTCGCTGCGGCCGCGCGTGATCTGCACGCCGGCCCACTCCAGCCCCTGGACCGGCGGGCGCTTCTTGACGCTGACGGTGACGTGATCGACGAGCGCGTTGCGCAGCACCACCTCGGCGAGCGTCTCGGCGACGCGCTCGATGAGCAGGAATTCGCGGCCCTGCACCGCGTCGATGAGGTCGCCGGCGAGGCGGTAGTCGACGGTGCGCTCGAGGTCGTCGGCGAGCGCGGCATCGCGCAGCGACGGGCAGTAGAGCCGGACCTCGACGCGCAGCGATTGCGGCGTCGCCCGCTCGGGATCGGTGCAGCCCACGCGGCACGGCACCTCGAGGCCTTCGAGAAAAAGCATGTCCATCACACGCGCTCCCCGACCCACCGGGGCACCGACGCCAAGGCGTCGCCGAGGCGCGACGGATCGCTGCCGCCGGCCATCGCCATGTCGGCCTTGCCGCCGCCCTTGCCGCCGACCTGCGCAGCGACGAAGCTGGCGAGATCGCCGGCCTTGACGCGTCCGGTGCTGTCGGCGGTGACGCCGGCAGCGATCTGCACCTTCTGACCGTCGACCGCGGCGAGCACGATCACCGCCGTCTTCAGCTTGTCCTTGAGCTTGTCGAGCGTGTCGCGCAGCGTCTTCGCGTCGGCGCCGTCGAGGCGCGCTGCGAGCACCTTCAGGCCGCTGACGTCGACGGCACGCTGCGCCAGGTCGTCGCCCTGCGACGACGCGAGGCGGCCCTTCAGCGCGGCGAGCTCCTTCTCGAGCGCGCGGACGTGCTCGAGCACCTGGCCGACCCGCGCCGGCACCTCGTCGGGCGCGCTGCGCAGCTCGCCGGCGAGCCGGCCGAGCGTCGCCTCGAGCGACTGCAAATAGTGCAATGCGTTGGCGCCGGTCACCGCCTCGACGCGGCGAACGCCGGCGGCGACGCCGCTTTCGGCGACGATCTTGAACAGGCCGATGTCGCCGGTGCGCTGCACGTGCGTGCCGCCGCACAGCTCGCGGCTCGAGCCGATGTCGAGAACGCGCACTTCGTCGCCGTACTTCTCGCCGAACAGCATCATCGCGCCGAGCCTGTTCGCTTCCTCGATCGGCATCACGCGCGCGCGGGTCGCATGGTTGGCGAGGATCTCCGCGTTGACGATCTCCTCGACGCGACGGATCTCGTCGTCGCTGAGCGGCGCGTTGTGGGCGAAGTCGAACCTCGTCTTGTCGGCGTCGACGAGCGAGCCCTTCTGCTGCACGTGCTCGCCGAGTACCTCGCGCAGCGCCTTGTGCATCAGGTGGGTGGCGCTGTGGTTGCGGACGGTCCGGGCGCGCCGCTCGGCGTCGACCTTGGTCTGGACGACGTCGCCGACCGAGAGCGACCCTTCGACGACGCGGCCCTGGTGGCCCGGCACCGCGGCCTGCACCTTGATCGTGTCCTCGACGACCATGCGCGCGGTCGCGTTGCGCAGCTCGCCGGTGTCGCCGACCTGGCCGCCGCTCTCTGCGTAGAACGGCGTGTGGTCGAGGACGACGACGGCGACGTCGCCGGCGTGGGCGGTCTGCACCGCGGCGCCCTCGACGAAGATGGCGGTGATGC
Organism: Caldimonas sp.; assembly: GCA_035456045.1. Lineage (GTDB taxonomy): Bacteria > Pseudomonadota > Gammaproteobacteria > Burkholderiales > Burkholderiaceae_C > Schlegelella_A. Next base: position 630 of record DATIDZ010000039.1, on the reverse strand, counting down.
GGGCCGCGTCGTGGACCAGCGTCTCGTAGCCGTGGAAGGTCGAGGCGCCGCCGCTGTACTCGAGCCCCTGCGCCATCTTGAATTTCGCCGAGGCGCGGGCGCGCTCGCGCTGCTCGCCGAGGAGCGCCTCGAAGCGGGCCTCGTCGACGCCGACGCCGCGCTCGCGGCAGACGTCGGCGGTGAGGTCGACCGGAAAGCCGAACGTGTCGTGCAGCTTGAACGCGACGTCGCCGGAGAGCGCCTGCCCGGGCGCGAGCGCGGCCAGCGCCGTCTCGAGAATCTCCATGCCGTTGGCGATGGTCCGGAAGAACTGCTCCTCCTCCTGCTTCAGCACGGCGGTGACGCGCGCCTGCTGCGCGCGCAGGTCGGGATAGGCGTCGCCCATCCCGGCGACGACGGCGCCGACGAGGCGATGGAAGAACGGCTTTCTCGCGCCGAGCTTGTAGCCGTGGCGGATCGCGCGCCGGGCGATCCGGCGCAGGACGTAGCCGCGGCCTTCGTTGCCCGGGACGATGCCGTCGCCGACGGTGAAGCTGCAGGCACGGATGTGGTCGGCGATGACCTTGAGCGAAGGCGAGTGCGGGTCGCAGTCGCCGGCGCCGGAAGCGTCCACCTCCCGCTTGGCCGCGG
>DATIDZ010000038.1:0-6277 GCA_035456045.1 Caldimonas sp. | reverse complement strand
CGGGCGCGGCGCGCTCGGGCAGCCAGGCCGCGAGGACATCGCGAGCGTCCGCCTCGGCGAGCGATTGAGCCTCGCGCGCGATCGCCGGCGGCACCCAGTCGGGGAAGGGCATCGAGCGGCTGACGTGGCGGCCCGATGCCGTGTGGCCGTCGAGCACGCGGGCGATGCGAACCGGGTCGAACGCGTCGGCGAGCCGGACCAGCGCCGGCCAGAGGCGCCGATGCACCAGGGTCACCTTGCCGTCGACGAGGCGGCACACGAGCACCTCGTCCGACTCGGCGACCTCGCTCAGCACGGCGAAGATGCGCTTGCCGTCGGCGCGACCCCACCAGCTGCCCTCGACGGCCTCGCCGGCGATCGCTTCGACCAGGTTCGGGCCTCTGCCTTTCGCCGACACGAGCACGACGCCATGCGCGCGGACGAAGGCGAGGGCCTCCGCGGCCGACAAGGCGCTCACGTCGCACCGCGGACCGCCGCGCCGAGGAGCGCCGCGAGCACGCCGCCGGCGAGCCAGCTGGCGATGCGCGTCAGCAGCGCCACGTCGACGCCGCCCGCGGCCGCCGCCTCGCGTCGCTGGAAGCCGAGCACGAAGGCATGCGCCGGCATTGCGACGAGGGCGATCGTCGCGAGCACCAGCCACAGCGTGGCCGACGTATCCCCGCGGGCGACGAGGGGCCAGACCACGGGCCATGTCAGGCCGGAGAAGATGCCCGCGAGCGCGGCGGTGACCGGCGTCGGCGAGACCCTCATCGGTGCCGCGGCTCGATCGGCTTGAACAGGCTGATGTTCGTCGGTTGATAGCCGAGCTTCGCGTACAGCGCCCGGGCGGCGTCGTTGTGGCCGAACACGTGCAGGGCGATCCCCGCCAGGCCGCGGCGGCCGACTTCTTCCTCGAGCGCGAGGAAGGCGCGCGCGGCGTGGCCCTCGCGCTGGCGCTCCGGGCGGATGCTCACGTCGAAGACGTAGGCGATGTCGGCGCCGTACTTCTTCTTCACCGCGAACCAGAGCATTCCGACCGCGACCGACTGGCGATCGACGATGACGAAGAAGTGGTTTCCCGGCGTCACGATCCCGAGCGGGAGCAGCGCCTGGTTCTCCTGGCGCGAGCGCTCCAGCGACTCCTCGGCCGTCCACTGTCCCGACGCCACCTTGTCGAGCGCGTAGCCTGCGATCGATTGCTCGACCCACTCGGCGTACTCGGTTGCCGTCATGGGGCGAAGCGCTGGCGGGCCGCCTTCGCTCGCGCTATTCATCGAGCAGCCCGCCCTTGAAGAAGCTCCAGGCCCGGCCGTCGTGAAGGTAGAAGTGGCCGTTCGCGCAGCCGTCCTTGCCCGGGAAGCACTCGCGATACGCCTTCGGCACCAGGCGCTCGAGCGCCTCGTCGTCAAGCTCGTCGAACTCGTCGGGAGTGATCGCGCGCCCGACGCGGTGGCGGCGGGATTCCGTGCCCGCGGTGCGATTCATGGCTGCTGCCGGGGCGACGTCGCTCAGCGGAAAAGGATCTGCCAGGCGATCGCGGCCTGGGCGAAAAAGCCGACCGCGAACGCGAGCGTCCGGACCCACGGGACGCCCAGGGTGTACGTCAGCGCGTGCACGACCCGGGCCCAGAAGTACACGACGGCGGCGCTGGCGATGACGGGATTGGATACGCCTGCCGCGACCGCGGCCAGGACGAGAGCGGCAAACACGACCAGGTTCTCGACGCCGTTGACGTGCGCCTTCATGAGGCGCTGTGCCCACGGCGATTGCGGCTTCGGATGCTCGGGATAGCCGACGGCGTCGATCAGCCCTCGGGTGGCGATGCGGTCGAGGATGTACGGGACCCAAAGCAGCCCGGTGAACACGGTCACGTACACGAGGTACTGGAGCTCTGTCTTCATGTCAACCCTCCATCGAACGGTTCGGTCGTCGCGGCGTCGGACCGGTCTTCGCGGCGTCGGACCTCGCGTCCGTCGCCGCGCGCACGGCGATCGGGCGTCGCTACTCGACCTCTCTCAACTGCACCAGCAGGGCCTCGCAATGGTCCTGCAGCGTCGGCAGGGGCGCGGCGGCCCATTGTTGCGTGACGCTGGTCGCGATCGCCTGGACATCGGGCTCGAAGGGAACCTTGGTCCGCTCGGCGTCGGCGCGAAGGAAGGCTTCTCCGGAGGCGACGTGGTCCTTGTTCCTGCCGAGCCAGATGCGAAACGCCGGATCGAAGCGGGCAGAGTAGCCCGCGATTCGCGCGGCGCACGTGGCCGCCTTCTTGGGCAGGACCTGCGAGTCGAGGAAGATGAGTGCATCCTGCTCCGGGGAAGCCAGGACAGGCGCGGTCATCGATGTCGCGAGGACCAGCGCGGCGGCCGCAACGAGCGTCTTGGCGCGCACGGGTGCGAACCATGTCAGCGGGCGGCGCGGCCGGGACGACGGCGAGAGGTCATGAAGCGACGCGCTCATGGCCTACATCGACCGGCCGTCGAAGTGCGTGACGGGGATGGCAGCCAGGTCGATGCCTTCGAGACACCGGATGTTGATTGCCGCCATGTCGTTGCCCTTGGGATCCTTGCCCTCGCCGTAGGGGTGGATGCCGCAGGTGGGGCAGAAGCGGTGCTTCACGACGTGCTTGTTGAACAGGTAGACCCTCGACGCCTCTTCCGGCGTCGACAGCGTCAGCGCACTCCTGGGAACGAACCAGAGGAGAGACCCCTTTCGCTGGCACATCGAGCAATTGCACGCCATGCCGTTCTTGATCTCGCCTTCCACCTCGAAGGCGATGGTGCCGCAGTGGCAGCTTCCCCGATACCTCACGCCAGTGCTCCCCGTTGGTTGATCGCGAAGAGCGAATCTACGCCAACTCGCCAGGCGACCGACGCTCATGCGGCCCGGCGCGGCAGGGCCGCGTCGCGTCCTCGACGGGCACGGCGGGCGGTCGCGAGAGAAGCCTCATCGTTCCGGCCTGTGCCCCGGCACCCGGTACTCGAGCGCCCAGTAGTAGCGCCAGCTCGTGTACCGCGGCGAGTGGCCCAGGCCGCCCGAGACGAGCGCGTGCAGCTGCGCTTCGCTCGGGAAGTTCTTGAGGACCCGGTGCGTGGATCCATCGCCGAGGCTCCTCGACTGGTAGGTGTTGCCCAGCACGTCTTTCTCGCAGAGGGGCGACGAGCTGCCTTCGACGAACAGATTGTCGAGCAGGACGACCTTGGCACCGGGCTCCAGCGCTGCAGCGAGCGCGGCCAGGAACTCGACCTGGCGCTCGTTCGGCACGTGCGAGAACCAGAAGCCTGCGAAGGCGGCATCGAAGGGGCCGCCGCGCGTCCGGCCGGGGACGTACGCGTCGCCGATCGCGAACGACACGTTGGCGAGCGGGACGCGCGCGCGGGCGATCCGAAGCGTCTCCTCGGCACTGTCGATCGCCACGATGGAAGACGCCACGGGCGCCAGGAACCGGGTCCAGTGGCCGGTGCCGCAGGCGAGCTCCAGGATGCGACGGCCGTGCAGGGCGGCAGGCAGCCACCGCTCGATCTCGCGCAGGTCCGACTGGCGCTCGGGCTTGCGATAGATCGCGTCGTACTCGTCCGCCCTGGCGGCGTAGTACGACTGCAGCGGCGAGAGGTTAGGGTCCATGCGAGCCCTTGGCAGGTCCGAGCGAATTCGTGGCGCCGGCCATGACTGGCGTGCTTTCGAACACCTGGACGACGCCGCGCCACGCGCCGCCGAGCACCTCGTGCTCCTTGAAGCGACCCGCCGTGCACTCGCCGATGATCCGTCGCCAGAAGGCTTGCGCGGGAAGGTTGTCGGGCATCTGGCCGACCTCCCAGCGGCCCGGCAGGGCGGCGAAGACCGAGCGGGCGAGCCACGCGCCGACGCCGCCGCGTCGGTACTTCCTGAGGACGAAGAACTGGTCCATCCAGTGGCCGTGCGTGCCGATGCGAACCGCTGGGTTGGCGAGGGCGAAGCCGGCGAATCGATCGTCGAGCGTCGCCACGAAAGGATGAAATCCGTCCGAATCCCAGTAGCGGTCGAGCGCGTAGCCGTACTCGCCGTGGGCATCGAGATCCTGGTCCCAGATGTCGGAAAGGTCGTGCTGGTAGAGCTCGAGCATGCGCTGGATCGGCAGGCGATCGGTGGCGGTCGCCGCACGCACCTGGAGTCGACTCGTGCCGGCACGCATCGGGGCGGGTCTCATGTCGACGCGAGCACCGTGCGCTTCATCGGTCTTGCCGCTCAGGATGATCGACTGGAGACCGCTCAGGCGTCATCCGGCCGAGGGACGACGCGCAGCGTCGCATCGAGAACCGCCCGGTCTTCCTGATCGGGGAGCGCGGCGATCAGACGCTCCGCCTCGCGATAACTGCTGGCGTGCTCGGCCGACTGGCCGGTCGCCGCGGCAACGCCGGCCTTCACCGCCCAGGCGCACGCCTTCTCCCACGGCTCGCGGTCCTGCTGGAAGACGAACGGCTCGCACTGGCGAAGATAGTGGTTCGCGGGATTCGGCAGCTTCAGCACCGCGTAGACGTGGGCCAGGAGGAGTGCCGAATGCGCGCGGTTGCCCGCGTTGCCGACGAGCTTCCACAGGTACATGGCGACATGGGCCGCCTGCAGCATGTCTTCGTCGTCCTGCGGCGACCGGCCCGTCGACTCCGAGAGCCGCCAGGCCCTGTTGTTCGCCTGTGCGGCGAGCCGCCGCTGCCAGAGCGCGGCTTCGTCGGAGGAGGGGTCGTCGGCCATGGCGAGCGGTCAGGCCTCGGGGCGGTGGCAGACCACTTCGATGTTGTGTCCGTCGGGGCCGATGACGAAGGCGGCGTAGTAGTTCGCATGGTAGTTCGGGCGCAGCCCCGGCGCACCGTTGTCCCTGCCGCCCGCCTCGAGCGCTGCGCGATGGAACGCATCGACCTGCTCGCGACGGTCGGCGATGAACGCGAGGTGAAGATGCGCCGGCTTCTCCCGGGTCTGGCACAGGCACAACGACGTCTTGCCGTCGGCACTGAGCTCGATGCCGTAGGCCGGCGGCCCCTCCGAGACCACGGCGATGCCGAGCGGTTCCAGCGCCTTCAGGAAAAACGCCTTGCTCGCCGCATAGTCGGTGACGCCGAACTTGACGTGGTCGAACATCGGTCTTGCGGCGCTGTCTGCAGCCGTCAGTCGCCTCGCGGCGAGGCCGCCACATAGAGGCCGAGGCCGACGAGCGTGAGACCCGACGCCTTGTTGAGGACGCCGGCACGGCGCCGGCTCGACGCGTCCGACGCCAGCAGGCGCGCCGCACCGAGGACAGCCGCCACATCGACCAGCGTATTGAGCACCACGCAGATCGTGCCCATCACGACGAGCTGGGTGGCGGCCGACGGCCCGGCGACGAGGAACTGGGGAAGGAAGGCGAGGAAGAAGAGCGCGGTCTTGACGTTGAGAGCCTCGACGAGGATGCCCTCCGTCAACGCGCGGCGCGCGCCGGTCCGCTTCGCTGCCACCTTTGCCGCCGGGGCGTCGGACAGGAGCAGTCGAATGCCGAGGTACACCAGATACGCCGCGCCGATGTACTTGACCAGCGAGAAGGCGACGGCCGACTGGGCCAGCAGCACCGAGAGGCCCAGCGCGGCGGCGCCGACGTGAGCCAAGCCGCCCAGGCCCGTGCCGACGCACGAGGCCAGGCCCTCGGCTCGACCGCCGGCGGCCGTGCGGGCGACGACATAGGCGATGCCCGGGCCGGGCGTGACCGCCAGCACGGCCGCGGCGAGAAGGAATGCGAGAGAGGGCAGCATGGAGCGGCCATTATCCGAGCGGCGCGACATCGTCTTCGATCCGGACGAGCTTCGTTCGGGCAGAGACGCCGCTCTTGATGGTGACCGCGGACTTGCTGCAGCCGAACCGGCGCGCGATCAGGGCCACGAGCTCGTCGTTGGCCTTGCCGTCGACCGGCGGCGACTTGAGCTGGGCGAGCCAGACGCCGTCGTCGCTCGGCGTGAGCAGACTGACGCGAGCGCGCGGCTTGACCTTGACATGAAGGATCAGCTGACGTCCCTCCGTCGGCGCCGGACGCTCACTTGGCGACCGAACACCCGAGCGGCGTCCGACGACTCAGCGCTCGCTCGAGCGCCGGCTCGGCAGCACGCAGCTCAGTCGCCGACACGTTCGCTATCGGCAGGGCGGGTCAGCCGGCGGGCACGCGCGACGAGGCGCTGCGCGTTGCGGTAGGTCGGCACCTCGACCCACAAGCCCTCGACGAGCGCGCGGTCCTCGCCGCGCGCTCGCGCCGCCTCGAATCCGTCGACGATCGCCCTCGCGCGGCGGAGCTCGTCGCCGCTCG
>DATIDZ010000037.1:0-3092 GCA_035456045.1 Caldimonas sp. | reverse complement strand
AAGGCGGCCGCGCGGTCATCGCCGCCTGGCGCGGGCCGGGGACGCTTCTCGTCGTCACCCACGGCGAGAACATCGCGGCCCTCACCGGGCGGTCGCCCGCGCCCGCGGAGATCGTCGTCGTCTCGTCCGACGCCGGCGGCGCGTTGCATGTGATCGGCGCGGTGACCGCGCCGGCGCCGCGCTGACGCCTGTGCAGGCGAAAATGAGCTCGCCGCAAGGGAATCGTCCGCCACGCCGGCGGCCGCAAGGAGACATCGGATGAAGCGCCGCACGATCCTGCAGGCCCCGGCCCTGCTCTGCCTTTCCACAGGGCTGCGCGCCCAGTCGTTTCCGACCAAGCCGATCCGCTATGTCGTCCCGGTCGCGGCCGGCGGCGGCAACGACATGATCGCGCGCGTCGTCACCGAGCGCTGGGGCAAGGCGCTCGGCCAGAACTTCATCGTCGAGAACCAGGGCGGCGGCGGCGGCGTCATCGCCAGCGTCGCCACGGCGCGCGCCGCGCCCGACGGCTACACGCTGATGCAGGGCTATGTCGCCACCCATGGCACGACGCCGGCAACGCGCAAGGTGCCTTACGACGCGATCAGGGACTTCACGCCGATCGGCATGATCGGCGGCACGCCGAACGTCCTCGTCGTCAACAGCGGGCTGCCGGCGAGGACGCTCGCGGAGTTCATCGACTACGTCAAGAAGAATCCTGGCCGGATCAGCTACGGCTCGGCCGGGCAGGGCTCGCTCACCCATCTGACGATGGAGCTCTTCAAGCAGCAGATCGGCGCGTTCATGCTGCACATCCCCTATCGCGGCATCGCGCCGGCGTTCACCGACCTGCTCGGCGGCCAGACGCAGGCGATGTTCCCCGGCCTGGCCGCTGCGCTGCCGCACCTGCGCTCGGGGCGCGTGCGCGCGCTCGCCGTGACGGGCAAGGTCCGCAGCGACCAGCTGAAGGACGTGCCGACGCTCGAGGAGTCGGGCTTCAAGGGATTCGATGCGATCCAGTGGTACGGCTCGGTCGGCCCGGCAGGCATCCCGGCCGACGTCGTGCGCCACCTCAACGAGACGCAGGTCGCAGTGCTGAAGGACCCGGACCTGCGCGAGCGGCTGTCGGTCGAGGCGGTCGAGCCGATGCCCATGACGCCGGCTCAGTTCGGCCAGTACATCCGCGCCGACATCGAGCGCTGGACCGCGCTCGCCAAGGCAAAGAACATCCACCTCGACGAATGACGCCATGAAGGCCGCCGTCCTGCACGCCCCGCGCCAGCCGATGACGATCGAGGAGGTCGTCATCGAGAAGCCGAAGCGGCGCGAAGTCCTGGTGCGCACCGCCGCGGCGGGCCTGTGCCACAGCGACCTGCACTTCATCGAGGGCGCCTACCCGACGCCGATGCCGGTCGTGCTCGGCCACGAGTCGGCCGGCGTCGTCGAGGCCGTCGGCGAGGACGTCACCTACGTCAAGCCGGGCGACCACGTCATCTCGTGCCTCTCGGTCTTCTGCGGCCACTGCGAGTTCTGCCTGAGCGGCCACCTCTCGATCTGCCAGACCCCCGAGGTGAAGATGCCGCCCGGCGTCGCCAGGCGCCTGACGTGGCAGGGCAAGCACCTCAACCAGTTCCTCAACCTGTCGTCGTTCGCCGAGCAGATGGTCGTCCACGAGCACGCGCTCGTGAAGATCCGACCCGACATGCCGCTCGACCTCGCCAGCCTGATCGGCTGCAGCGTGATCACCGGCTACGGCGCGGTCGTCCACACGGCGCGGATCGAGCCCGGCTCGACCGTCGCGGTGTTCGGCGCGGGCGGGATCGGCCTGGCGACGATCAACGCGGCGCAGATCGCGGGCGCGGCGCGCATCGTCGCGATCGACAAGGATCCGTTCAAGCTCGACCTGGCGCGCCGCTTCGGCGCCACCGACGTCGTCGACGCGGGCGAAGGCGACACCGTCAAGCGCATCGTCGAGATGACCGGCGGCGGCGTGCCCTACTCGTTCGAGTGCATCGGCCTCAAGGCGACGGCGGAGCAGAGCTTCTCCGCCCTGCGCTCGGGCGGCACGGCGACGCTGATCGGCATGATCCCGGTCGGCACGAAGATCGAGCTGCATGGCGTCGACTTCCTGCGCGAGCGCCGCATCCAGGGCTGCATGATGGGATCGAACCGCTTCCGCACCGACATGCCGCGGCTGATCGAGTTCTACCTCCAGGGCCGGCTGCACCTGGCCGAGATGGTGTCGGCGCGCATCGGCCTGGCGCAGATCAACGAAGGCTTCGCCGCGCTGAAGGCCGGCGGCATCGCCCGCAACGTGATCGTGTTCGACGCCTGACGCGCTGGATTCAGGCGCGTCGTGGACCAGCGCGGCCGGCATCGCCCGCGTGCCGCTCAGGCCTTGAGGTCGAACTCGACGTGGACGAAGTCGCCGCGGTAGGTGACCTCGGCGAGGTAGATCACGCGCCGCTTCGGTCCGGTGAAGACCCGACGCACCTCGGCGACCGGCGCATTGACGCTGACCTCGAGGTGGCGCGCGACCTCCAGGTCCGCGGTCGCGATCGTCAGCACCTGGCGCGCGGTGGCGATCTTCACCGACGGCATCGCCGTCAGGAGCGGAATCACGGTCTCCTTGCGGAAGCGCGTCGGGTGGCGCGCGAAGATCTCGGCGTCGAGGTGGATGTCGATGACGCAGTAGGGCCGCCCCTCGTGCGCGTGGACGCGGCGCATGTAGACGTATTTCGGCGCCGCCACGCCGTCGCCCTCGTCGAGGCGCGGGCTGCGCGTCGATTCGTCGATGTTGAGGATCGTCGGGTGCGAGTCGCGGTAGACGTCGGCCAGGCTGCGCAGCGTCGTCTCGACGCGCAGCCACCGGTCGTTGCTCGGCGCGCCGGTGACAAAGGTGCCGCGGCCGCGCTGCGGCGAGACGAGGCCGTCGCGCGTCAGCCGCTCGATCGCCTGGCGCACGGTGACGCGGGCGACGCCGAACTGCTGCATCAGCGCGAACTCCCCCGGCAGTCCGGCGCTGAAACGGCCATCCCCCAGCTGCTCGCGCAACACCAGGTAGATCCGGTGGTACTTGGGCAGCGGCAGGGTCGACGACATGGGTTCATCGT
>DATIDZ010000036.1:0-4060 GCA_035456045.1 Caldimonas sp. | reverse complement strand
AGCGGGCGAGGTCAGCCTGAACGGCTGGATCAAGATCGGCGCCGACGGCACCGTGATGCTGGCGATGAACCGCAGCGAGATGGGCCAGGGAACGCACACCGCGCTCGCCATGCTGGTCGCCGAGGAGCTCGACGTTGCGCTCGCGCGCGTCCGCCTCGTTGCTGCCGGACCCGACCGGCTCTACGGCAACGTCGCGACGATGCTCACCGGCGTGCCGTACTTCCATCCCCGCGAGACCCAGCCGGGCCAGGAGACGATGCCGGCGAAGGCTGGGCAGTGGGTCGTCGCCAAGATCGCGCGCGAGCTCGGCATCAACGTCACCGGCGGCTCGTCGAGCGTCGTCGACGCGTGGGACGTGCTGCGCGTCGCCGCGGCGACGGCGCGCGCCCGGCTGCTCGGGGCCGCGTCGATCGCCTGGAAGCAGCCGGCGGGCGAGCTCGTCGTCCGCGACGGCGTCGTCAGCCATGTGTCGGGCGCGTCGGCGCACTACGGCGAGCTCGCGCGCATGGCCGCCGCGACGCCGACCGGCGAGGTGCGGGTGAAGCGGCGCGAGGACTGGCGCCTGATCGGCACCGCCGCGCCGCGCATCGACGCTGCCGCCAAGAGCGACGGCAGCGCACGCTTCGGGATCGACGTGCGTCCGCCCGGCCTCGTCTTCGCGGCGATCCGCCATTGCCCGATGCTCGGCGGCAGCGCGGGCGCCGTCGACGTCGCGCCGGCGCTGGCGCTCGCGGGCGTCGAGCGGGTCGTTCGCCTCGGCCCCTACGGCGGCTCGACGGCGGCGCTCGCGGTCGTCGGCAAGACGACGTGGCACGCACAGCGCGGCGCCGACGCGATCAAGGTCGAGTGGCGCCAGCGGCCCGCCGGCGCGCTCGATTCGCGCGCCGTCATGGCGCATCTCGAGGAGAGGGCGCGCGCCGCGGCGAGCCACGACGGCGGCTTCGCGTTCCACACCCGTGGCGACATCGCTGCCGCCGAAGCGGGCGCGGCCCGTCACGTGGAGGCGACCTACCGCGCGCCCTACCTCGCGCACGCGACGATGGAGCCGATCAACTGCACGGCGCGCGTCGCCGCGGGCAAGGTCGAGGTCTGGGCGCCGACGCAGGTGCCCGGCCTGGCCCGCACGATCGCGGCCGAGGCCGCCGGCGTGGCCGAGGGCGCGGTCACGGTGCACGTCACCTACCTCGGCGGCGGCTTCGGTCGCCGCCTCGATGTCGACTTCGTCGGCCAGGCCGTGCGCATCGCCGTCGAGACCGGCGGTCGGCCGGTCCAGCTCGTGTGGTCGCGCGAGGAAGACCTCACGCACGACTTCTATCGCCCGGCCGCGGTCGCGATCCTGCGCGCCGGCCTGGGCGCCGACGGCTTGCCGGTCACGCTGCGCGCGACGAGCGCCGGCGACGCGATCACGCCGCGCTGGATCGAGCGGGGCGTGCCGGCGATCGCCGGTCCGGTCGACACGCCCGACAAGACGACGAGCGAAGGCCTGTTCGACCAGCTCTACGCCGTGCCGCATCAGCGCATCGCCCACGTCGCGACCCTGAGCGGCGTACCGATCGGCTACTGGCGCTCGGTCGGCCATTCGCACAACGCGTTCTTCGTCGAGTCGTTCGTCGACGAGCTCGCGCACGCCGCGGGTCGCGACCCGGTCGACTACCGGCTCGCGCTGCTCAAGGAGGCGCCGCGTCACGCCGCGGTGCTTCGCCTCGCCGCCGAGCGCGCCGGCTGGCCCGGCCAAGGGCGCGCGCGCCCGCTGGCGCCGGGGCGCGCGCGCGGCGTCGCGCTGCACGAATCGTTCGGCAGCATCGTCGCGCAGGTCGTCGAGGCCTCGATCGAGAGCGGCCGGCCGCGCGTGCACCGCGTCGTCTGCGCCGCCGACATCGGCACGGTCGTCAACCCCGGGATCGTCGCGCAGCAGATGGAGGGCGCAGTCGTCTTCGCGCTGTCGGCTGCGCTCGACGGTCGCATCGACATCGTCGACGGCGTCGTCCAGCAGAAGAACTTTCCGAGCTACCCGGTCGTGCGCCTCGCCGAGGCGCCGCTCGTCGAGACCCACCTGGTCGACAGCGCGCGCCGACCCGGCGGCGTCGGCGAGATCGGCACGCCGCCGCTCGCGCCCGCGCTGGCCAACGCGGTCTTCGCCCTGACGGGACGACGACTGCGCGACCTGCCGTTGCGGCTGTAGCCGCAGCGGCGGCGCGCTGCGCCGACAGGACGGCTCCTTCCCCGACCCCTTCCTCCGCGAGGAAGGGGCCGGCCCCTCGGGCCGCGCGCTGCTCGCTCTCGGCGCGGATCAGGTCAGGGCGGAGGCGAGTTCGCGGCGCGCCGACTCGGCGGCCGTGCGCGCGGCCTCGGCGTAGTCGGGGCCGCTGCCTGCATACAGCACGGCGCGCGACGAGCTGACGATGATCGGGCCGGTCGTGCGTTCGGCGGTGCCGCGCCAGCCGGAGCGCACGGTCGATGCCGGATCGCCGCCCTGCGCGCCGATGCCGGGGATGAGCAGCGGCAGCGTCGGCGCGATCTCGCGCACGCGGGCGATCTCGGCCGGGTAGGTGGCGCCGACGACGAGGCCGATCTGGCCGCCGCCGTTCCAGCTCGTCGCCCCCAGTCGCGCGATCCGCTCGTAGACGCGCTCGCCCGAATCGAGGCGCAGATCCTGCAGGTCGGCGCCGCCCGGGTTGGACGTGCGACAGAGCAGGATCGCGCCCTTGCCTTCGTAGCGAAGGTACGGCTCGATCGAGTCGAAGCCGAGCAGCGGCGACAGCGTCACCGCGTCGGCGCGAAAGCGGACGAAGACCTCGCGCGCGTACTGCTCGGCGGTCGACCCCATGTCGCCGCGCTTGGCGTCGAGGATCACGGGAACCTCGGGCGCGGTGTCGTGGATGTAGGCGATCAGCCGCTCGAGCTGCGCTTCGGCGCCGTGCGCTGCGAAGTACGCGATCTGCGGCTTGAAGGCGATGACGAGATCCTTCGTGCGATCGACGATCGCGGCGCAGAACTCGAAGATGCGCGACGCGTCGTCCTTCATCGCGCCGGGGAAGCGCGCCGGGTCGGGATCGAGGCCGACACAGAGCAGCGAGCGGTTGACGCGCTCCGCATGCGCCAGGGCGGCGACGAAGCTCATCGCTTCGCCTTCTTCGCCGTCGTCGCGGCGTCCCCGATGGTCGACGCGCGCGTGTCGCTGGCCGCGCGGTCGCTCGTGGCGCTCGTGGCGCTCGTCGCGGTCGGCGTGGCCGCTGCAGTCAACGCGCCCGCGACCGCTGCCGCTTCGACGGCCGCGCCGTGCGCCAGCGTCGCCGCCAGCCCGACGTAGGCGCGCGGCGTGAGCGCGAGCAGGCGTTCCCGCTCGGACGACGGAATGGCCAGGCCGCGAACGAACTCGTGCAGGGCGTCCTTCGTGATCGCCTTGCCGCGCGTCAGCGCCTTCAGCTGCTCGTACGGCTCGGCGATGCCGTGCCGACGCATGACCGTCTGCACCGGCTCGGCCAGCACCTCCCAGGCGGCGTCGAGGTCGGCGTCGATCGCCGCCGTGCCGACGCCGAGCTTGGCCATGCCGCGCTTGAGCGAATCGCAGGCGAGCACGGCGTGGCCGAAGGCGACGCCGCAGTTGCGCAGCACGGTGCTGTCGGTGAGGTCGCGCTGGAAGCGCGAGATCGGCAGCTTCTCGCTCATGTGGGCGAGGAGCGCGTTGGCCAGGCCGAGGTTGCCCTCGGCGTTCTCGAAGTCGATCGGGTTGACCTTGTGCGGCATCGTGCTCGAGCCGATCTCGCCGGCGACCGCCTTCTGCGTGAAGTAGCCCAGGCTGATGTAGCCCCAGGCGTCGCGCGCCCAGTCGATCAGGATCGTGTTGCAGCGCTTGATGGCATCGAACAGCTCGGCCAGCTGATCGTGCGGCTCGATCTGGGTCGTGTGGGCGTTGAACGCGAGGCCGAGGCGCTCCTCGACGACCCGGCGCGAGAAGGCCGGCCAGTCGAACTCGGGATAGGCGGCGACGTGGGCGTTGTAGTTGCCGACCGCACCGTTCATCTTCGCGCGCAGCGCGACCGCGGCGATGCCGTCGCGC
>DATIDZ010000035.1:0-5926 GCA_035456045.1 Caldimonas sp. | reverse complement strand
CGACCGCGGCGTTGAGCCGCTTGACGTTGCCCGTGGCGCTGCGCGTCACGCGAACGGTCTTGTCGACCTCGTAGTTCGTCACCGCCTCGCGCCGGCCGCCGCTGCCGCCGACGCTGCCGGTCGGCGCACCCTGCAGCGGCTGCGATGCGCCGGTGAGCGGCGCGGTCGCGGCGATCGGCGGCTGGTTCGACGCCGCGCCGGGAATGCCGCTGCCGAGCGCGCCGCCGTTGGCGCCGCCCTGGTCGGTCGTCTGCTGGCTGCGGATCGAGACGCTCGCGTCGGCGCCCTGATTCGGCTTGAACTCTTCCGAGGTCGCCTCGGTCTGCGTGAAGTCGACGTCGGCGGTGACGCTGGCGCGCAGGTTGTCGTGGCCGACGATCGGCTCGACGAGCTCGAGGATCCGCTTGGTGTAGCCGGCCTCGATCTGGTTGACGTACTGGAGCTGCTGCGCGTCGAGGCCGGCGCCCGGCGCGCTCTCGCCGCCGGTCAGCAGCGAGCCGCTCTGGTCGAGGATGCTCACCGCCTTCGGGCTCATCTCGGGAACGCTCGACGACACCAGGTGGACGATGCCGGCGATCTGCGCCCGGTCGAGGGCGCGGCCGGGGTGCAGCGTCAGCAGCACCGAGGCGCTCGGCTTCTGCTGCTCGCGAAAGAAGCCGTTCTGGTTCGGCAGCGCGAGGTGGACGCGCGCCGACTGCACGGCAGCGAGCGAGCCGATCGATCGTGTCAGCTCGCCTTCGAGGCCGCGCTGGAACGTGAGGCGCTCCTGGAACTGGGTCTGGCCGAAGCGCGCGCTGTCCATCAGCTCGAAGCCCGAGACCGCGCCCTTGGGCAGGCCGGCGGTCGCCATCTTCAGGCGCAGGTCGTGAACTTGTGCCGCCGGGACGAGGATCGCCGAGCCGCCTTCCGACATGCGGTAAGGCACGTTCATCTGCGAGAGCTGGGCGATGACCGCGCCGCCGTCCTTGTCGGCGAGGTTGGCGTACAGCACCTTGTAGTCGCCGTGCGAGCTCCAGACCGTCATCGCGAAGACGATGCCGGCGAGCGCCGCGACGCCGATCAGCGCGCTGACCTTGCTGCGCAGCGGCATCGCCTGCAGTCGGGCGCCGAATGTCGCGGGGGCCAGCGAGGCGTTGGGCGTGAGGGCGACGGCGTTGTCCATGGATCGGTGCATTCGGCCGGCGGCGACAGCCTCCGGTCAGCAGCGATTATTCGGAACGCCCCCCGGCCGGAAGCGCGAAACAGGCCGGCATTGCGGCGCCAGTTCGCGCCAACGCGGCGCCGCCCGGTCCCTACGATGGCGCCATGGGAGCAAGCCCGCCATGAACGTCACGCTCAAGCCCTTCGACTTCGCCCAGGCCGTCGCCCGCGCCGGACTCGGCACCGACGGCGTTCCGCTCGCGAAGGGACCGGCCGCGGCGCCCGACGTCGGCTTCCAGAAGGCGCTCACGCAGGCGCTCGGCGCCGTCAGCAAGTCGCAGAACGACGCCACCGCGATGCAGCGCGAAGTGACCCTCGACAACCCGACCGTCAGCCTCGAGCAGACGATGGTCGCGATGCAGAAGGCGCAGATCGGCTTCGCGGCGACGCTGCAGGTCAGGAATCGCCTGGTTCAGGCGTATTCCGAGATCATGTCGATGCAGGTCTAGCGCGTCAGCCCGGAATCTCCGGCTCGACGAGCGTCGCGAGCTGCGCGAGCGATTCCTGCCAGCCGAGGTAGCACATCTCGAGGGGAATCGCGTCCGGGATGCCCGACTGCGCGATGGAGAGCTCCGTGCCGCACATCACGGGCTCGAGGTTGACCGTCACCTCGAGGACGCCGGGCAGATTCGGATCGTCGAACTTGTCGGTGTAGCGGATGAGCTTGTTCGGCACCAGCTCGAGGTAGTCGCCGCCGAACGAATGGGAGCCGCCGCTCGAGAAGTTGCGGAACGACATCCTGAAGTTGCCGCCGACGGCAGCCTCTAGATGGTGGACGGTGCACGTGAAGCCGTAGGGGGGAATCCATTTCGCCAGTGCGTCGGCCTCGAGGAAGGCGCGATAAACCTTCTCGGGCGGGGCGCGAAGGACGCGATGGAGGCGGACGGTGCGCGATGTCATGGCAGATTTCCTTCCAGTGGGGGTGACGAGACCGGCAAGCGCTCGCGGTCTCCGGGGTAGTCGATCTCGGCCGGTGCTTTTCGACAGCTGCCGCGACCCGGCGTCACAAGGGCAGGGCCACGAGGCTCCAGACGATGACCGCCAGCTGGGCGAGGTTGGCGGCGATCGCTGCGAGGTGGGTGCGCCGGAATGCCGCGATCGCGCCGGCCGAATCGGGCCGGAGCTCGGCCCGCAGCGCGTCCATTCGCTGCATGACCTTCCGACGCAGGAAGATCGTCAGCACGGCGAGGGCGGTGGCGCCGGCGGCGAAGACGTGCTTGCCGGCAGCGGCGTAGCTGAGCGCGGTCGCGCCGGCGGCGTAGGTCGCGGCGACGTAGTAGGTGTTGAAGAAGCCGCGCACGAAGCGGGCGTCGAGCGGCGTGTCGTGCTTGAGGATGAGGAGCGGCATCGATCCCATCAGGAAGTACGCGGTGATGACGAGCAGGATCACCGTGAAGACGAGGGCGACGATCAGTGCCGGCGGCATGCCCGCGAGTGTAGGACCGCGGCTCGCGCGGCTTCAGCCCGGGGCGCCGCCCGGGCCTCGACGATCATCCCTTCGCGGGGCGGCGCCGCGCGGCGATCAGTCCTGCGGCAGGCTGTGCCACCAGAGCCGGCACGTGGTGCACGCGCCGCCGTCGAACTCGGCGCTCAGCACGCCGTCGAGGACCATGCGCGGCAGCGGGTCGCCGGGCTTGCGGGCGACGACGTTCGTGCCGGTCGACGTCGCCCAGATCCGGAAGAGCTCTTCGGACGCGACCTGGTAGGTGACGTGCCAGTGCGCGATGCCGCTCGTCGCCGTCGACGCCAGGATCTCGAAGTCGAGCTTCACGTCGTCCTGGAGCTTGACCCGGCGCCAGTACTCGGCGAGCTGCGCGTGACCGCGCTGAACCGCGAACGGCGTGTTGTGGTATCGGCCATCGGCGGCGAAGAGGGCGCAGAACAGCGCTTCGTCCCGCTGCTCCCACGCGGCCTTGTAGCCCTGCATGAACTGCTCGATGTCCACAGCGCTCCTCCGGTGCTGCGACAACGATACCAAGGCTCGTGGCACCCGCGGTCGAACGGCCGCGGCTCGGAAGCTCCGGCCGACGCTCAGTTGAGCGCCATCAGCTTGCCGCGCTTCTGCGTCAGGTCGATGAAGCGCTGCAGCGTGCGCAGCGTGTCGCCGCCGGGGCGCACGAACTCGAGGCCCAGGCGAAGGCCGCGCGCTTCGCTGTTGAGCGACGTGACGTGCTGAAGGCGCAGGTTGACCTCGAGCTTGGTGTCCTCGTCGAGCTCCATCCGCACGCCGCCGATGACGACGCCGGCGTTCATCATCGGCACGTCGTCGGGCAGGAAGAGGGCGCAGCCGCCGATGCTGATGTCGATGACGCGCAGGCTGAACTCGGTGTCGGGCATGTCCGGGTGGCGCAGCTTGGCGGTCGGGGCGCTGCGCATCAGCGGCCGCACTCGGAAGGCGTTGCGGCGCTGGAAGCGGAACATCTCGCGCGGGAACGGGCAGCTCAGGACGCTCGCCTTGTTGCCGTGCACGAGCACCAGGTTCTGCACGTCGAACTGGACCTTGACGCTCTCGAGGTAGCCGACGACGACGACCTCGCGCGAGTGCAGCACCGACTGCATTGCCGGATCGTTCGGGTCGGCGTTGAAGCCGATCGTGCCGCGCGTCGTGTCGAGCGTCCAGATGGCGCTCGTGAACACGCGGCCGTCGCTGCCGTTCAGGTTGAGAAGCACGGAGCCGTCGAGCAGCTGCTTGAGCAGCATGCAGACGTCGCGCACCGACGAGACCCGGAACTCGTCGAGCCCGTCGTCGGTCGCCATGCCTCTCAGCGGCGCCGGTCTGGTTTCCATCGCGTCTCCTTGAACGCTGTCGATCGGGGTCTGGCCAAGTTGCCGGTCAGTGCAGCGTCTTCGGCCGACCGGCGAGGATGTCGTCGAGGTCCTCCAGCCACGGCTCGGCCAGCTGGCGGATCTCGGCGTCGTTGATCAGGATGCGCTGCATCAGGCGCGACTTGAGCTGAGCCTCGGCGGCCGGCAGCGGCGACTCCGCGGCGGTGTTCTTCAGCTGCGCGATCAGCACCGCGCAAGCGCCTTCGAGCTTGACCACGTGGTCCCAGTTGCCCACGCGCGCCGCCTCGAGCATGTCCTGGCTCGCCTTCTCGATCGCTTCGTAGTAGTTGAGCAGGACGGAATTCATGCGGGCTCCGGAGGATTGAGTGCGGGGCATGTTCATTGGGCGTGCGCCGACGGGGCGGCCGTCGGGCCGATCGCCGCCCAGGCCGAGCGCACCGGCTGCAGCAGGCTCTGGCACTCGTCGAGCGCGGCGTCGTCGTTGTGCAGGTTGGCGTGGGTCAGGCGCAGGGCGATGTAGCCGTAGAGCGCGAGCAGGTCTTCGCCGAGCTTGCCGCCGGCGCGAACGTCGAGGGAGGCCTTCAGGCCCTCGTCGACGATCCGCACGGCCCGCGTGATGGCCTTGCACTTCGCTTCGATGTCGCGTCGCTGCAGGGCGGCGCGCGCCTGCGCGACCGCGTCGGCGAAGCCGTCGAACAGCATCGCGACCAGCTGGTGCGGCGTCGCCGCGTCGACGCCGGTCTCGACGCCGACGCGCCGGTAGGCGTGGGCTTGGGAAGCGTTTCTGGACATGGCGGCGGGCGCGAGCATGGGGGATGGCGTTTTCGAGCGGTCTGGCTGGAGTATCGGTATCGCCCCCGGCGACTTGAGCGGGCGAAAGCGCCGAAATCCGCCCGATTCCCGGCGGCCGCCTCCGCGGCGGGCCGGCCTACTTGCCCGAATTGCTGGCGTTGAACGCCGCGATCTGCTGGGTGATGTAGTTGCTCTTGCTGTTGAGCAGCGCCATGGTCGCATCGAGGGCGGTGTACTGGGCGCGCATCCGCTTCTCGATGCCGTCGAGGCGGACCTGGAGCGCGTCCTGGTCCTTCTGGTTGCGCTGCAGCTGCTGGCCGAGGCCGTCGGTCTTCGTGGTCAGCGCGCCGTCGACGCCGAGCATGGCGTCGGTGATGACGCGAAAACGCTTGCCGAAGCCGTCCTGCGTGGCGTCGAGGGTGTTCGAGTTCGCGAACAGCTTCCTCACCTCGGTCAGGTTGCCGAGCGCATTGGCCAGCTTGGTCGCATTGACGGTCATCGAGCCGTCGGCCTGGAGCTCGAGCCCGGCGTCGGAGAGGTGACCGAAGAGCGTCGAGGCGCCCGAGTTCGCGCCGGCCAGCGTCCGCATCTGCCGCTGCAGGCCGGTCGCGGCGCTGTCGCCCTGCAGGATGCCGCCCTTCTTCGTCGCCGCGTCGTACTTGGTGTCGGTGGCGATCAGCTTGACGAGGGCGGTGTAGGCCGCGGCGAAATCGGTGATCGTCTTCTTGAGCGACTCGGTGTCGGTGACGACGTTGACCGTCACCGGGTCGGTCGTCAGCGCCGACAGGTTGAGGGTCAGGCCGTCGACGATGTTGGAGAGCGTGTTGCTCGGTGACGTGACGGCCAGGCCGTTGACGGTCGCGGCGGCGTCGGTAGCCGTCTGGCTCTGGGTCATGGTCGTCACGCCGGCCGAGGGGTCGAACGCGAGCGAGGCGATGCCGGAGGTGCGAAAGGCGTTCGCGGCGCCCGACGTGTTCGAACGGATCAGCAGGCGCGAGCCGCTCGCGTCGGTCATGATCAGCGCGGTCACGCCGGCGCCGGCGGCATTGATCTTGTCGCGCACGGTCGCCAGCGTGTCGGTCGCGGCGATGACGACGTCGACCGCGGCGGCGCCGGCCTTCGGCGTGAAGCTGGTCTGGCCGGCACC
>DATIDZ010000034.1:0-3520 GCA_035456045.1 Caldimonas sp. | reverse complement strand
CCACAGCGCGGCCGAGCGCGCGCGTCCGAGCGAGCTGCGAAGGCATGCCAGCGCGGCGGCACCGAACGCCGACAGGCCGGCGACGACGTTGGCGTCCATGAGGCGGCGCCGGGCCCTCAGCGGAACCGGCGCCCTGCGGGCGCCGCGGGGCCGTGCCTCGCGGCTCCCAAGGTCATGAGCATCGCGGCGATCTATCTCGGCTGGGCGGTCGCGACATGGGCGATGTTTCGGCGCTGCCGGCCGGCGGTCGCCGTCCTCGGCTCGTTCCTCGGAGGCTGGATTCTGCTCCCCGTCGGCAGCTACCCCGCGGGCGCCGCCGACGCCGTCTTCCCCTACTGGATCATCGGCCTCGCCCTGCCGTCGGACATGCTGCTGACCAAGGCGGTCGCCGCGCCGACGGCCGCGTTCCTCGGCGTGCTGCTGTTCGACCGGCAAGCCCTGGCTCGCCTCCGGCCGGTGTGGCTCGACGCGCCCATCTCCATGTGGTGCCTGTGGCCCGCCGTCGCCGCGGCGTTCGCGAGCGAGCCGCGTCCGGCGCCGTGGCTCGCGATCGGCTATCTCGTCGCAGCGTGGGGGTTGCCCTGGCTGCTCGGCCGCCTCTATTTCGTCTCGGCCGAAGGCCGGCTCCTGCTCGTCGAGGGGCTGGCCTGGTCGGCATTGGCGTGCCTGCCGTTCAGCTTGATCGAAGGCGCGCTCGGCCCCGTGGCCTACGACGCCGTGTACGAGGCGCATCCGTTTCGCGCCGATGGCGCTGCGCGCTACGTCGGCTTCAGGCCGATCGGCTTCTTCGAGCACGGCAACCAGTTCGGCCTGTGGATCTCGCTCGGCGCGCTGGCCGCGCTGTGGCTGGCGATCTCGTCGCGCAGCGTGCGCTGGCGGTGGATCGCGGCGGTCCTGGTGGCGATGGCGCTCGCGGCGCAGTCCGTCGGCGCGATCGCTCTGCTGGCGATCGGCGCGGCAGGACTGTGGTGCTTCGACCGGGTGAAGCCGCGCGTGCTGGCCGCGGGCGCCGCGGTGCTCATCGCGATCGGCGGCGGCGTCTACCTGTCCGGCGCGATTCCGTTCCAGGCGATCGCCAAGGACACCGCGTGGGGACGCGAGATCGTCAACAGCATCCGGGGCGCCGGCCGCGGCTCGTTCACCTGGCGCATCGCCCAGGACCAGAAGCTGCTGGCCGATGCCGTCGTGCGGCCGGTGACCGGCAGCGCGCAATGGGATTGGTGGCGAGCGAAGGAGACTCGCCCGTGGGGACTGTCTTTGCTCATCGTCGGCCAGTTCGGGCTCGGCGGTCTGGTGCTCGCGCTCGCGACGCTGCTCGGCCCGGCGCTGCGAACCGCCTGGCGCGCGCCGCGCGGCGGCGCGTGGCGACCGGAGGGGCTGCCACTGCTGCTCGCGTCGATCACGGTGCTCACCGTGATCGACGCGCTGCTCAACGCCTTCGTCTTTTTTCCCGCGATCGTCGCCGCCGGCGGCCTCGCCGCGAGCGCGGCGCGCGACGAGCGCTAGACGACGCGGACGTCGAGCGTCGGCAGCCCGGCGATCGAGCCTTGCATGACGTCCCCGGGCACCACCGGCCCGACGTTCTCCGGGGTACCGCTGTAGATCAGGTCGCCCGGGAACAGCTCGAACGCCTGCGACAGCTTGTTGATCTGCTCGGCGACGCTCCAGGTCATCATGTTGAGGTCGGCGTTCTGCTTGACGACGCCGTTGACCTTGAGCGAGATCGCGCCCTTGGTGAAGTGGCCGACGTCGGCCACGCGGTGCAGCGGCCCCATCGGCGCCGAGCGGTCGAAGCTCTTGCCGATCTCCCACGGCTTCTTCTCGTCGCCCATCGCCCGCTGCAGGTCGCGCCGCGTCATGTCGAGGCCGATCGTGTAGCCATAGACGAGCGAGAGCGCCTGTTCGACCGGAACGTTCTTGCCGCCCTTGCCGAGCGCGGCGACCAGCTCGATCTCGTAGTGGTAGTTCTTGGTGAGCGGCGGGTACGGGTGGTCGGCGGTCGTGCCGATCGCGACGAACTGGATCGCGTCGCTCGGCTTCTGGAAAAAGAACGGCGGCTCGCGGTTCGGGTCCGATCCCATCTCGCGCGCGTGCGCGGCGTAGTTGCGGCCGATGCAGTAGATGCGCCGGACCGGGAACATCTCGCTCGTGCCGACGATCGGCAGCATCGGCTGCGCCACGCTGAACACGGTGCGCGATCCGCCGGCCGACGTGGCGCCGCCGCCCGTCGCGCAGCCGGCCAGCGCCGCGACCGCCGCGGCGCCGCTTGTCGACAACACTTTCCTGCGATCCATGATGTCTGTCTCCTGTTGTCGTTGACGAGGCGCCGAGGCGCCGTGCTACATTGGCGCCCATGCTTTCGCGCGCCTGGTTCTTTGCCTATTTTGCGTTCTCGCACCGCTCGGCGGTTGGAGAGGCAGGCGCGTAGGCAGGCGCAGACCGAATCCAAGACCGCCGGGCGACCCCCGGCGGTTTTTTTTGGCCCTCGACTTTTGGTAGGAGCAAGACCGTCATGGCGAAGATCAGCAAGCCCGGTGCCGAAGGCGCCTACGGCGTCGGCGAGCGCACCAGCCGCACCGACGACCTGCGCATCGAGAACGTCACGCCGCTGCCGCCGCCCGAGCACCTGATCCGCTTCTTCCCGATCGCCGGCACGCCGGTCGAGTCGCTCATCGCGGCGACGCGTGATTCGATCCGCCGCATCATGCGGCGCGACGACGACCGACTCCTCGTGATCATGGGCCCGTGCTCGATCCACGATCCGCTCGCCGCCGTCGAGTATGCGAAGCGGCTCAAGGCCGAGCGCGATCGCTTCGCCGGCACGCTCGAGATCGTCATGCGCGTCTATTTCGAGAAGCCGCGCACGACCGTCGGATGGAAAGGGCTCATCAACGACCCCTACCTCGACGAGACCTACCGCATCGACGAGGGCCTGCGCATCGGCCGCCAGCTCCTGCTCGAGATCAACAAGCTCGGCATGCCGGCCGGCAGCGAGTTCCTCGACGTGATTTCGCCGCAATACCTCGGCGACCTGATCTCCTGGGGCGCGATCGGCGCGCGCACGACCGAAAGCCAGGTGCACCGCGAGCTGGCCTCGGGCCTCTCGGCGCCGATCGGCTTCAAGAACGGCACCGACGGCAACATCCGGATCGCGACCGACGCCATCCAGGCCGCGGCCCGGCCGCATCACTTCCTCTCGGTGCACAAGAACGGCCAGGTGGCAATCGTCGAGACTCGCGGCAACACCGACTGCCACGTCATCCTGCGCGGCGGCAAGACGCCGAACTACGACGCCGCGTCGATCGCCGCCGCGTGCAAGGAGATCGAGGCCGCCAAGCTGCCGTGCACGCTGATGGTCGACTGCAGCCATGCCAACAGCGGCAAGCTCCACTCGCGCCAGGTCGACGTCGCGCGCGACGTCGCCGGGCAGCTCGAGGCGGGCAACCGGTGCGTCTTCGGCGTGATGGTCGAGAGCCACCTCCTGGCCGGCGCGCAGAAGTTCGCCGCAGGCCGCGACGAC
>DATIDZ010000033.1:0-2988 GCA_035456045.1 Caldimonas sp. | reverse complement strand
AGCCAGGCGAACGCCGACGCCTCGACCTGGTCGGGCGGCCAGCCTCGCGAATCGCTCGAGGCGACGCTCATCGGCGTCAGCGCTCGGGCCAGCCGCGCCATCAGATCGGCATTGAAGGCGCCACCTCCGCAGACGATCAATTCGGTCGCCGCGGCCGCATGGCGACGGCACGCCGTCGCGACGACTTCGGCGGTGAGCTGCGCGAGCGTTGCCTGCACGTCCCCTGGAGGCAGACGGCGGCGCGCGTCGGTGCCGTCGAGCCGGGCGTCAAGCCATGCCGCGTTGAACAGATCCAGTCCCGTGCTCTTCGGCGGCGCGAGCGCGAAATAGGGATCGGCGAGCAACGCGTCGAGCAGGCGCGCATCGACCGCGCCGCTCGCGGCTGTGGCGCCGTCCTTGTCGAAGGCGTGCCCTGACGAGCGCTCGCACCACAGGTCGAGCAGCGTGTTGGCGGGGCCGCAGTCGAATCCGACGACCTGATCCGCCGGCCCGAGCACGGTCAGGTTGGCGATGCCGCCGAGATTGAGCACAGCGACGGTCGCGCCCGGTCGACCGAAGACCGCGCGGTGGAACGCCGGAACGAGCGGCGCGCCCTGGCCGCCGGCCGCGACGTCGCGGCTGCGGAAGTCGGCGACGACGTCGATCCCCGTCAGCTCGGCGAGGAGCGCCGGTGCATTGACCTGGATCGTGTAGCCGGTGCCGTCGAATTCGCGGGGACGATGGCGAACCGTCTGGCCGTGACAGCCGATCGCGGCGATCCGCTCTTTGCCGACCGCCGCGCTGCTGCGAAGCGTCTCGACGAGCGCCGCGTAGTCGCGGGCGAGTGCGTTGGCCGCAAGTGCGGCGCGGTGAAGCTCGTCGTCGCCCGAGCGATTCAATGCCGCCAGTCGGCCGCGGAGGTCGGGCGAGAACGCGCGCTTCGCGTGGGCGACGACGCGCGCGCCCGCCGAAGCGCCGGCGTTCGCGAAGTCCACGACGACGCCGTCGATGCCGTCGAGCGACGTGCCCGACATGAGGCCGATGAAGAACGAGCTCATTCGAGGAGCGTGGCCACCGGCGCGTGGTCCGGCGAGGGCGCAGCCGGCATCGGATCCGGGCGAGGCCGAGGCGATCGGCCGCTGCGGGCTATTCGCCGAGCAGCGGCGCCCGCGGCAGCGTCTCGGCGACGCCCAGCTGGACGCGAACGCTCTGCGCCAGTTGGCCGAAGCGCGCCTTCGATGCCGGCGTGACGACCGCGGCCTCCGAGGTCTGCGCGACGAGCAGCGGATCCTGCTGCATTCCGTCGATCTTGACCTCGAAGTGCAGGTGCGGTCCGGTCGCCCAGCCGGTCTGGCCGACGGCGCCGATGACGGCCCCCTGGTCGACCCGCTGACCCTTGATGACGTCGACCCGGCTCAGGTGGGCGTAGACGGTGAGGCGCTCGTTGCCGTGGCGGACCTGGATCACGTTGCCGTAGCCGTTCTGCCAGCCGGCGAATTCGACGACGCCATCGCCGACGGTTCGCACCGGCGTCCCCGAGGGCGCGCCGTAGTCGACCCCGTTGTGCTGCTTCCAGCTGTTGAGGATCGGATGCATGCGCATCGCGAAGCCCGAGGTCACGCGCGAGAACTCCAGAGGGCTGGCGAGGAACGAGCGCTGCTTGCTCTGGCCGTCAAGTCCGAAGTACGCCCCCTTGCCCTCGCCGTCCTTGAACCACATCGCCGAGAAGGTCTGCCCCTTGTTGACGAACTCGGCGGCGAGGACGCGGCCATTGACCGGCCCCCAGCTGATCGGCTCGCCGTCGGCGGTCAGCGCTTCGTAGACGACCGAGAAGCTCGCACCGCGCTTGAGCTCGCGGCGAAAGTCGATGTCGTTGGCGAAGATCTCGGCCAGCTGCGTCGCGACGCCGTCGGGGATCCCGGCGTCGTCGGTGGCGTTGAAGAGCGACGAGCGGATCGTGCCGCCCGCCATCACCGGCTGGGAGGTCAGCGGCAACGTCGCCGTGTCGGCGACCAGCCTGTCGGCGATTCGCTGGATACGCAGGCGCGTGAAGTGCGTCGGGACCTTGTCGGTGCTGAGCGCGGCGTAGCGGGCCACCAGCTCTTCCAGCGCGCCGTGCGAGTCGACCCGAACCTGCACGCGCTTGCCGGCGCGGCCGTCGAGGAGCTTCCGGGCGACGGCGTCGCTTCTGAGGAACGCCGCGGCGCGGGCATCGGCGACGTTGAGTCGAGCCAGCAGCGAATCCGCGGTGTCGCTGACTCGGGTGACGTCGCTTCGATAGAGGTCGAGGTCGTGGCCGGCCAGGGCGTCGAGCTGCGAATGCAGGTCGACCGTGGCAACGTCCTCGACCACCGTGCGCTGCGGCAGATCTGCGGCGTCGGGCACCTGGGGCGCGATGCCGAACGCGGTCGCTGCAAAACCGGCCAAGCCGAGCGACACGGTGGCGGCGAGCGTGCGGGGATGGCGGGAAGCGAGGCTAGCGATGTGCGCCGAGGCGTAATCCCAGGCGACATCGATGGATGTCAGCAATTTCAATTTCTGCGGAGCTCGGCGCTCAGTTCGGTCGGTGCCGCCTTGCGGTCTGCACCTCGGTTGATCGTCGTGAGCGGGGCGCCACTAGAATCGTGACGCTCGTCCGCTCTGCGTCGGGAATCTCCCGCCGCCCCGTAGGACGCCGCCGCAGTATACCGGCCGTCGGAGCCCCTTTTCCCGTAACAGCCAGTGATGTCTGCCTCTTTTCCTCCGTCCGCGGCGCCCCAGAACCACCCCGTCACCGATTCTGTCCGAGCCGCTCTCGAGCGGTCGAAGCGGCGCAGCAGCGAACTGATCCCCGAGCAGGAGTGGATTGCGAAGCTCGCTCGCTCGGAAGCGACCGGCGTTCCGCTGCGTATCAAGCTGGGCCTCGACCCGACTGCTCCCGACATTCATCTCGGCCATACCGTGGTGCTCAACAAGCTCCGGGACCTGCAGGATCTGGGCCACACCGTCATTTTCCTCATCGGCGACTTC
>DATIDZ010000032.1:0-7502 GCA_035456045.1 Caldimonas sp. | reverse complement strand
CAGTGCCGGCACCGCCGCGATCGCGGCGCTGGACTCGGGCCACCGGCTCGCCTTCGGGGTCGGCGCGGTCTGCGCCCTCGTCGCCGCGGCCGTCGGCGCCTTGCTGCTGCCGGGGACGGGCGGTCGTCGCGACCAGCCGGCCGCGGTCACGGCGCGCTGATGCGCGTCACGCCGGAGCGGGTCAGCACACAGAGCGCGCCGTCGAGCCCGACCAGCAGGTCGACCGGCTGGCCCGAGAGGGTCGCGAACGCATACGCGGCGTTTCCGTTGGCGAGGTCGATGCGGCCGACGAAGCGGCTGATGAAGTCGGCGAAGTAGTACTGGTCGCGATAGCCGTCGGGGAACGCGCCGGCCGCCGGATAGAACGCGCCGCCGGCGATCGCGAACCCCTTGAAGAAGCCGCCCGGTCCCGAGCCGGGCGGCACCGCGTCGGCGTGCTTGTAGCTGAAGAGCGGCGCCGAGATGCCGGCGCCGACGTTGTCGGGACCTTCCGATGCGGGCCAGCCGTAGTTGGCGCCGGCGATGCCGACGTCGATCTCTTCCCACGTCGTCTCGCCGACGTCGTTGATGTGGATGCGGCCGCTGCCCGGCTGGATCGCGAAGCTGAACGGATTGCGCAGGCCGTACGCCCACACCGCGCGACCGAGGCCCGTCTGCGACGCGAAGAACGGGTTGTCGGGCGGGATGCTGCCGTCGTCGTTGAAGCGGAGCAGCTTGCCGAACGGCAGCGCCAGGTTCTGCGCCTGCGCGCCGTTCGCGTTCTCGCCGACGCCGACGTAGAG
Organism: Caldimonas sp.; assembly: GCA_035456045.1. Taxonomy (GTDB): domain Bacteria; phylum Pseudomonadota; class Gammaproteobacteria; order Burkholderiales; family Burkholderiaceae_C; genus Schlegelella_A. Next base: position 6,720 of record DATIDZ010000032.1, on the reverse strand, counting down.
CTTGCCGTCGCTGCCGAAGTGCATGCCGCCGCCGTTGTGGTTCGTGGCGCCGGAAAGGTTCGGCAGGTCGACGAGCGCGACTTCGCTGCCCGCCGCGGCGACGTCGCCGCTCGCGGTGAAGCGGCTGATCCGGTTGTGCGACACGCCGCCGATCGAGCGCGTCGAGTAGACGTAGACCCAGCCGTTGGTCGCGAACGATGGATGCAGGGCGACGCCGATCAGGCCGCGCTCGCCCGCAGCATCGACGGCGACGGTCGCGAACGGCGTCGCCAGCAGCGCGCCGTTCCTGACGACCCGAAGCGAACCGCCCTGCTGGGCGATGAAGAGACGCCCGTCGGGCGCCTGCGCGAACGCCGTCGCGCTCGAAAGGCCCGTCACCCACGCCTCGTTGCGCGTGAAGTCGCTCGGCTGCGTCGTCGCGCCGCCGATCTGGACCAGCGCGGTCGCCCACGCCGACACGTTGCCCGAGGTGTCGGTCGCGCGCGCGCGCACGACGTGCTGGCCGCTCGGGTAGAGGCTGGTGTCGAGCGTCGCCGCATAGGGTGCGCTCGTGTCGGTCGCGCCGAGCGCGACGCCGTCGACCTGGAACTCGACGCCGGCGACCGCGATGTCGTCGCTCGCCGTCGCGGTCACGGCCACGACGCCGGCGAGGCCGGCAGCGAGGTTCGCAGGCGCGGTGAGCACGACCGTCGGCGGCGCGCCGTCGACCCCGGGCGGCGGCCCGTTGCCGACGGCAGCGCTGTCGCCGCCGCCACCGCCGCAGCTCGCGCAGAGCGCGACGCCGAATGCGACCAGCAGGCGGCCGCATCGGTCGGGCCGGATCATCGTCGCCACGCTCGGGCCCGCCCGCTGCCGCGTCGTCAGCCGCGGAAGTGACACGCGACGCGATGCCCTTCGCTGCTCTCCTTCAGCTCCGGCACGACCGTGCTGCAAATCGGCATCTGGGCGATCGGACAACGGGTGTGGAAGTGGCATCCCGTGGGCGGCCGGATCGGGCTCGGCACGTCGCCCTGCAGCGGGACGCGCTTGCGTTTCACCTTCGGGTCCGGGATCGGCACCGCCGACAGCAGCGCCTCGGTGTAAGGATGCAGCGGCTGCGTGTAGAGGCGCCGCGCCGACGCGATCTCGACGATGCGGCCGAGGTACATGACGGCGACGCGGTCGCTGATGTGCTCGACCACCGACAGGTCGTGGGCGATGAAGATGTAGGTGAGGTTGAATTGGCCCTGCAGGTCCTCGAGCAGGTTGATCACCTGCGCCTGGATGGACACGTCGAGCGCGGACACCGCCTCATCGCAGACGACGAGCTTGGGGCTCACCGCAAGCGCCCGGGCGATGCCGATCCGCTGCCGCTGCCCGCCCGAGAACTCGTGCGGGTAGCGGCGCATGTGGTCGGCGTTGAGGCCCACCGTCTCGAGCAGCTCGACGATGCGGGCCTCGTACTCGGCGCGCGTCTTGGCGAGCTTGTGGATCGTCAGCGCCTCGCCGACGATCGCGCCGACCGTCATGCGCGGATTGAGCGACGCGTACGGATCCTGGAAGATGATCTGCATGTCGCGCGCCAGCGCGCGCAGCTCGTCCTTGCCGGCACGGGTGACGTCCCGGCCCTCGAACAGGACCTCGCCCGAGGTCGGCTCGATCAGGCGCAGGATGCAGCGGCCGGTCGTGCTCTTGCCGCAGCCCGATTCGCCGACCAGGCCGAGGGTCTCGCCGGCCATCAGCTCGAAGCTGACGCCGCTCACGGCGTGGACGCTGTCGACCTCGCGACCCAGCCAGCCGCCGGTGATCGGGAAGCGCTTGACCAGGTCCTTGACCTGCAGCAGCGGCGCCGTCATGCGATGACCCGCTCGCCGGTCGGCAGGACGTTGAAGATGCAGCGCACCTTGTGGCCCGGCGTCGGCTCGCGCAGCGCCGGCGTCGCGGCGACGCACTCGGGCACCGCGTACTTGCAGCGCGCGGCGAAGCGGCAGCCGGCGGCCGGCTCGATCAGCTTCGGCACGGTGCCGGGAATCTGCTCGAGCCGCACCTTCTCGATCGCCGCGGTGTCGATGCGCGGGATCGAGCGGATCAGGCCTTGCGTGTAGGGATGCCGCGGGTGCGCGAACAGCTCCTCGACGCTCGCTTCCTCGACGACCATGCCGGCGTACATGACGACGACGCGCTGCGCGACCTCGGCGACGACGCCCATCGCGTGCGTGATCAGCATGATCGCCATGCCGAGGCGCTCCTTCAGCTCGGCGAGCAGGTCGAGGATCTGCGCCTGGATCGTCACGTCGAGCGCGGTCGTCGGCTCGTCGGCGATCAGGAGCTGCGGGTTGCAGGCGAGCGCGATCGCGATCATCACGCGCTGGCGCATGCCGCCCGAGAACTGGTGCGGGTAGTCGTTGACGCGCCGCTGCGGCGTCGGGATGCGGACCAGCGCGAGCATCTCGACCGCCCGGTCCAGCGCCGCCTTGCGACCGAGACCGTCGTGCAGGCGAAGGCTCTCGGCGATCTGCTCGCCGACGCTATACACCGGGTTGAGCGAGGTCATCGGCTCCTGGAAGATGATCGCGATCTCCTTGGCGCGGATGCGGCGCATCTCGTCGTTGCTCGCGCTGACGAGATCGCGCCCGCGCCAGAGGACTTCGCCGGCGACGATCTTGCCGGGCGGCATCGGCAGGAGCTTGAGCACGGTCATCGCGGTCACGGTCTTGCCACAGCCCGACTCGCCGACGACGCAGACGGTCTCGCCGCGGTCGATCGTCAGGTCGACGCCGTCGACCGCGTGCAGCCAGCCGTCGTCGGTCTTGAAGTGCGTCTTCAGTCCCTTGATCTGCAGCAGCGGGATGTCGGTGACGACGCCGTGCGGCACGCCCGCGCGTGACGGCGACTTGACCAGCATCGGCGGTCGGACCTGAGCGGACATCAGAGCACCCGGCGCGGATCGAGGGCGTCGCGCAGACCGTCGCCGACGAAGTTGATGCACAGCACCGCGAGAAAGATGGCGGTGCCGGGAAAGAGGGCCCAGTGCGGCGCGATGTCGAGGTACTCCTTGCTGTCGTAGAGGATCCGGCCCCAGGTCGGGATGTCGGGCGGAAAACCCAGGCCGAGGAAGGAGAGCGTCGACTCGGCGATGATCGCCGCGGCGACGTCGATCGTGCCGGCGACGATCACCGGCCCGAGCGAGTTGGGCAGGATATGGCGAACCACCTGACGCGGCACCGACGCGCCGAGCGCGCGCGCCGCCTCGACGAACTCCTTCTCGCGCAGCGAGAAGAACTGCGCCCGCACCAGTCGCGCCACCGGCATCCAGCGGAAGCCGCCGATCACCAGCACGATCAGGATGAAGACGCCGACCTCGGGGCCGAACGCCGCCTTCAGCCCGTCGCGGAAGAGGTAGATCAGGATCAGCAGGAGCGGCAGCTGCGGCAGCGAGAGGAACAGGTCGGTGAGCCACATCAGCGCCGCGTCGACGGCGCCGCGCGAGATGCCGGCCACCGCGCCGATGGTGACGCCGACGACGAGCGCCATCAGCATCGCCGCCAGGCCGACGGCGAGCGAGATCCGGCCGCCGTAGAGCATGCGCGCGAAGATGTCCTGGCCGAGGTCGTCGGTGCCGAACGGATGGCTCGCGGTCGGCGTGTGCAGGCGCGACGTGAAGTCGATGTCGTTGATCGCGACCTTCCAGACGAGCGGCCCGAACGCGACCAGCACCACCATCAGGACGAGGACGGTCAGGCCGACGACGGCGAGCCGGTGCCTGCGAAAGCGCCGCCACGCCTCGGCCGCGGGCGAGACGTTGCGCAGGCGCGCCGGCGCGACCGTCAGCGCAGCCGGGCTAGCGATAGCTGATCCGGGGGTCGAGCCAGCCATAGAGCAGGTCTGCGATGAGGTTGAAGAGGATGACGAGGCACGACAGCACGAAGGTCACGGCCATCACGACCGGCGTGTCGTTGCGCAGGATCGCGTCGATGAGGAGCGAGCCGATGCCGGGGACGCGGAAGATCTGCTCGGTGACGATCGCGCCGCCGAACACCTGGGGCATGGTCAGCGCGACCAGCGTCACGACCGGGATCAACGCGTTCCGGACGACGTGCTTCATGACGATCGTGTACTCGCGCAGGCCCTTGCTGCGCGCCGTCGTCACGTAGTCGAGGCGGATCACGTCGAGCATCGCCGAGCGGACGTAGCGCGTCCAGCTCGCGCCCTGGAACAGGCCGAGCACGAGTACCGGCATGATCGCCTGCTTGATCTGCTGCGACCACCAGTCCCAGCCGCTGCCCGAGATGTCGGCGCGAAAGACGAACGGCAGCCAGTCGAGCTTGATCGAGAAGAGCAGGATCAGGAGCAGCCCGGTGAAAAACGTCGGCAGCGAGAAGCCGACGAAGGCGAGCGTGCTGGCGATCCGGTCGAACCAGGAATACGGCCGCGCCGCCGAGTAGATGCCGACCGGCAGGGCGATCATCAGCGCCACCACCTGGGAGGCGCCGATCACCGCGAGGGTCACCGGCAGGCGACCGAGGATGAGCTTGTCGACGTCGATCCGGCTGATGAAGGAAAAGCCCCAGTCGCCGTTCAGCATCGCCCAGGCCCAGTGGAAGTAGCGCTGCCAGACCGGGTCGTCGAGGCCGAACTTGGCGCGCAGCCTCATGACCACCTCGGGCGGCACGTTCGGGTTCTGGACCATGTCCGAGAACGGATCGCCCGGTGCCAGCGCCAGCACGGTGAACAGCACGATGCTGATGCCGATCAGGCTCGGCACGGCGATCAGCAAACGGCGCAGGAGATAGTGGCCCATGGTCCGAACCGCCGCTCAGGCTTCCGCGTACCACTCGGCGACGCTGCTCAATGCGGTGTCCCAGCCCGAGAGCGGCGCGACCAGCTGGCGGCCGACGCCGTACATCGACGGTCGATAGACGACCGGGATGATCGCGTGCTCGCGGCAGACGAGGTCGTTCATCGCGATCAGGAGCACGGTGCGCTTGACCGGATCGAGCTCGGCCTCGGAAGCCCGGAAGAGCCGGTCGTACTCGTCGTTGCGCCAGCGCCCGCGGTTGACGCCCTGCCACTTGTTCGCCTTGCCGGTGGCCTGCCACGACACGAACCACTGCATGAACACGCCCGGATCGGGCGGCCGGCCGGCGACCGCATACATCTGCAGGTCGGCGAGGAACTTGCCGTAGGTGTCGGGGTTGCCGACGTCGGACGAGAAGAACACCGCGGCCGTCACGCCCTTCAGCTCGAGCTCGATGCCGGCCTTCGCGCACGCCTGCTTGTAGATGCTCTGCACCTTCTGGCGCACCGAGTTGATCGAGGTCTGGAACAGCAGCTTGAGGCGCCGGCCGTCCTTGGCGCGAACGCCATCGGCGCCGCGCTTCCAGCCCGCCGCCTCGAGGACGGCGTTGGCGCGCTCGACGCTGAACTCGTCCTTGATGTTCGGGCTGTTCAGGGGGGCCGGGTTGTTGAGGAAGTTCGGCGTTGCCACCCCGGCGCGGCCGTAGACGAAGGCCTGGATGCTCTTGCGGTCGAGCAGCAGGGTCAGCGCCTCGCGCACGGCGCCGTCGCTGAGGATGGGATGGCGCGACTTGGGGCTCGAGCGTTCGCCGTCGACCTCGGTCGACGGGTCGGCATGATTGACTTGGATCACCTCGACGTCGCCGCTCGGGCAGGCGACGACCCGGCCCTTGCGGTTCGCTTCCATGCGCGTCAGCACCTCGTCTTCGACCTGCAGGTTCCAGGCGAAGTCGTATTCGCCGGTCTGCAGCACGGCGCGCGCCGCCGAGGTCGCATCGCCGCCGCCTTTCAGCTCGACGGCGTCGAAGTGCGGCCGGTTGGCGGCGTGGTAATCGCGATGGATCTCGCCGCGGAGCAGATCGCCCGGCCTGAAGTCGACGAAGCGGTAGGGCCCCGTGCCGACCGGGCGCAGGTTGGTGGGCGCATCGCGCGAGCGCGTGCCGGCGAACGCCTCGAACAGGTGCTTGGGGATCAGCGCGACGGCGGCGCTGCGGTGCCAGAGCGGCGTCGGCTTCTGGAACTCGAAGCGAACGGTCTCGGCGTCGATCCGGGTCGCCGCCGCGATCCCTTCGTACTGCGCGACGGTCGTCGCCGCCGTCGCCGGGTCGGTCGCGTAGGTGAAGTTGAAGACGACGTCGTCGGCCGTGAACGGACGCCCGTCGTGCCAGCGCACGCCCCTCTTCAGCTTCCACACCGTCGAGCGGCCGTCGGCGGCGATGCCACCGTTGGCGCGGCTCGGAATCTCGGCCGCGAGCACGGGGACGAGGTTGCCGTCCGGGTCGTAGCGGGCCAGCGGCTCGTAGAAGAGGGCCGCTCCCTCCTGGTCCTTGGCGCCGACTCCGAAGTGCGGGTTCAGCAGCGTCGGGCCTTGCCAGAAGAGAAGCTTCAGCGACCCGCCGCCGCCGCGACGGGTCGGCTTGTACGGTGCCGGCTGAGCCCGCGCGACCCCGGCCGATGCGAGGAGCAGCGCTGCGACCGGCGCGGCGATGCCGAGGCCGGCCAGGCGGACGACGAACGCGCGACGGTCCTCGCGGCCGGCGCGCACGTCCGCGATCAGCGCCCGCAGGACTTCTTCTTGCATTCGCGGTCCCCTGGGCGCTGACGCCAAGGCCGGCGGCGCGGTGCACGGGCACGAGCCGGTGCCACGCCGCGGGGCCTCAACCCGGCGACGATTCCCGGTACCAGTTCTGCAGCGCCGAGAAGTCGAGGTCCCAGCCCGACAGC
>DATIDZ010000031.1:0-13606 GCA_035456045.1 Caldimonas sp. | reverse complement strand
CCAGTCGCTGCAGCGCGCCGGCGGCGCCGGGCATCGCTGCGGGAGGAGCATGAGTCAACGTGTTCATGACGTTTCCAGTGATGAGGTGAGGAGAGGGACGTGAGGAGGTCGATCGAGCGCAGTCAGGCGGCCATCGGCAGGGTGGGCCGCGCCGGCACCGCATAGGTCAGCGGCGCGAGCGCGTCCTGGATGCGGCTCATCTGCTGCGGCGTGACCAGCGACGAGAGCAATGCCTGGAAGCGCGGCTCGCCGACGCCGGACACGATGTACTGCCAGCGGTAGGCCTTGAGGATCGTGTCGCGCACGCGCTGGACGCGGGCGGCGCTGAGGGACGTGTCGAGGTGGCACGCGAAGTAGCCGGCGTCGACGTTGGCCTGCCCCTGCAGGATGCCGTCGACCGCGCCGACGAGGGCGATCAGGTCATCGACAGCGGCGTCGCGCTCGCTCGCCGTGAGGCGGGCGTCCTCGCGCTGCCACTCGAGCTCGTCGAGGATGGCGTGCTGCGACTCCTCGCGCCAGTGGAACAGGAACACGTCCTTCCACAGCGGCGACAGCGTTTCGTCGGTCGCGATGCTCGCGCGGTAGTGCGCCTGCGTGAAGAGCTCGATGTGGCAGGTGAGGCCGAGCACCGCCCAGTTGCACTTGGAGAGCACGGCCTGCGCGACCGCGTTCGGCTCGGCGGCGCAGACATAGCCTGCCGGCATGTCGACCGCGAGCATCTCCTCGATGCGGCGGAACAGCGCCTGGTGCTTGAGCTCCTCGTCGGTGAAGCGGACGAGCGCCTCGAAGGCGGCCTGGTCGCCGAGCGCGTGCTCGCGGCCGACCTCGGCCATCTTGGCGCCGATGAAGCGCTCGGTCACGCCGAACAGGTTGGCGTACGTGCGCCCCTGGACCTGGCTGAGCGTGCGGCGCTGCGCCGGCGTCAGGAACTCGAGCTCGTCGACCAGCGAGAGGCCGGCCGGCAGGAAGGGACGATCGAAGTCGAAGGTGCGGCCCCGGATGACGTCGCGCTCGATCTCCCAGCGGACGCGCTTGGAGACCTCGATGACCTTGGCGTAGCGGTTCGGGCTGGCCGTGGTGGAAGGAGCGTTCATGGCGATTTCCTCGTGTCGTTCGTCGCGCGGCCCCATGCCTTGCAACGTGGCGACAGTGTCGAAAGCGCCGGTATCGGCGATGCGGCCGCGAGCGCATCGCGTGTTATCGTTTTGTATCGCGTGGCCCTCGTGGTGCCGCCCACACGACGGAGAACGTGCATGGACAGCAGCGGACGCCTTCTCGTCGTCGACGACGACCCGAGCGTTCGGGCGATGCTGGTGGAGTACCTGAGCGGCCACCGCTACGACGTCCGGACCGCCGACGGCGGCGCCGCGATGCGCGCCGAGATCGAGCGCGATCTGCCCGACCTCGTCCTGCTCGACATCCGCATGCCGGGCGAGGATGGGCTCACGCTGGCGCGCTTCCTGCGCGAGCGATACGACGTCGGCATCGTCATGGTCACGGCCTCGAGCGACGTCGTCGACCGCGTCGTCGGGCTCGAGATCGGCGCCGACGACTACGTCGCCAAGCCCTTCGATCCGCGCGAGCTGCTGGCCCGGATCAAGAGCGTCCTGCGCAGGATGCAGGCGCACCATCATGCAGACGGCGACGCCGAAGCGAAGAAGGAACGCCCGGCGCCTGCCGTCGCGGCGGCCGCCGGACCCGTCCCGTTCGGCCGCTGCTCGCTCGACCTCGAAGCGCGCCGGCTGTTCGAAGCTTCCGGCGAGGAGGTCGCGATCACGGCCATGGAGTACGACCTGCTTCGCGTCTTCCTCGCCAACCCGAACCGGGTGCTGTCGCGCGACCAGCTGCTGCTGCAGACGCGCAATCGCGAGTGGGAGCCCTTCGACCGCTCGATCGACATCCGCATCGGCCGGCTGCGCAAGAAGGTCGAGCCCGATCCGGCCGCGGAGCCGAGGTGCATCCGCACCGTCCGCAACGCCGGCTACATGTTCGTTCCCGCCTGACGACGACGCGCTTCGGCGCCTGCCGAATAGGACTAAGCTCGGGGAATGAAAAAAGACCTGATCGCTCCCCCGCTGCCTCCGTTCACCACCGAAGAAGAGCTCGCGCTTGCCGCCCGCCTCGACGCGATGGAGGGTCCTGCCCTCGCCCACTACGTCGACTCGGCCCGCCTCGCGCTGCGCAACACGGCGCTCGATGCCAGCTGGCGGCCGCGCGTGGAGATCGGCTTGCGCTACGCGGAGGCCGCCGTGATCAAGGAGGCGGCGATCGCTGCAGCGGCGGCCGCCGCGGCGGCCGTCGATGCGCCCGTCGTCGCCGCGCCGACGGCGAAGGCCAAGAAGGCCGCCGCCGCGTAGCCGACGCAGCGCCCGGCGCGGTCGCATTCTCTCGTCACAGGAGCCCGCGATGTTCGACCCGCGACTCATGGCCGGCCAGCGCATTCTCGTCACCGGCGGCGGCACCGGCCTCGGCCAGGCGATGGCCGAGCAGTTCCTTCGCCTCGGCGCCGACGTCGCCATCTGCGGCCGGCGCAAGTCGGTGTGCGACGAGACCGCGGCCGCGTGGCGATCGACGTTCCCCGAGCGCCGGATCGACACGTTCGGCGTCGACATCCGCAATGCGCAGGCCGTCGAGGAGATGGTCGAGGCGCTTTGGCAGTCGGGCGGCGTCACGGGGCTCGTCAACAACGCCGCCGGCAACTTCGTCGCGCCGACCGAGAGCCTCTCGCCGCGCGCCTTCGACGCCATCGCCAACATCGTCTTCCACGGCACGTTCTACGTGACGCAGGCGATCGGCAAGCGCTGGGTCGACGGTGCCCGCTCGGGCTCGTGGACGCCCGAGCAGCCCTATCGCAACGTGATGAGCATCATCGTCACCTGGGTCGACAACGGCTCGCCTTATGTCGTGCCCTCGGCGATGAGCAAGGCCGGCATCGAGGCGATGACCAAGTCGCTCGCGATCGAGTGGGCGCGCTACGGCATTCGCCTCAACGCCGTCGGGCCGGGCGAGATCCCGACCGAAGGAATGAGCAAGCGGCTCAATCCCGGCGAGGAGCCGGGAGCGCGGAGCCGGAAGAGCAATCCGATGGCGCGCGCCGGGCGGATGAGCGAGCTGCAGAACCTCTCCACCTTCCTGATGGCGCCCGGCACCTGCGACTGGCTGACCGGCCAGAGCATCTTCATGGACGGTGCCAACGCGCTCGCGACCGGCGGCAACTTCTACGAGCTGCGGCAGTGGAGCGACGCCGACTGGCAGGTCGCGCGCGAGCGCATCGAGGCGCAGAACGCGAAGGACAAGCAGCAGCGCTGACGCATTCGCGTGTTCCCGCGCCCCTCGCGCCACCGCGGTTCATCGATCGCTTCATACTGTGCGGATGAGTGAATCGCCTTCTGACCTGATCGACGCCAGGATCGCCGCGCTCTCCGGCTGGCGCGGCAAGACGCTCGCCCGCGTGCGGGCCCTCATCCGGCAGGCGGATCCCGGCGTGGTCGAGGAATGGAAGTGGAGCGTGCCCGTCTGGTCGCACGACGGACTGATCTGCACGGGCGAGGCCTACAAGAGCGTCGTCAAGCTGACCTTCGCCCAGGGGGCGTCCCTCGACGATCCGTCCGGGCTGTTCAACGCGAGCCTCGACGGCAAGGTCCGGCGCGCGATCGACCTGCGCGAGGGCGATCGGATCGACGAGGCCGCGTTCAAGAAACTCATCCGGGCCGCGGCCGCGCTCAACGCGCAACGACAGAAGACCGGCAGGTAGCGGGCGAAGGCGCGCGTTCCGCCGGGAAGGCGACGGGCGACTCGCCCAACGGCCGCCGCCCGTGAGCGCGGTTTACTCATCGATACGCACTGATGCGATCGATTCGCATGCCGTTTTCGCGCGCGCCGCATCGTGGCGGCGCGACTCGGACAGGCCGCGTCGTCCCGATGAGGAAAGTGCAGGTCGACATGAATGCATCAGCGATTCACCAACCGAACGCCGCCTACGAGTTGCGCTTCCGCTCCCTCTTCAAGCCGGGACGGGGCCTCAGCTTCGACTGCGACTCGAGCGGCAACGTCGACCTCGATTCCCTGAGCCCGCGCGCTCGCGACAACTACCTCTATGCCCGCACGGTCATCGGTCGCGAGTTCTTCATCCCCGTCGTCCAGCCTTGCAATCTGCATTGAGACGAGCGTCCCGCGCGGCTACGCCCTCAGCGCCTTGAGCTTGGCGAAGTACTCGCGCATGATCCCGCGCAGCCGGTCGGCGCCGGGTCGTCCCCAGTCGCGCTGCAGCTCGCACGCGAGGCCGAGCACGGAGATCGGCGTCGCGCCGGCCTGGACCATGCGCTGCATCGCCGATTCGTGCGCGACCCGGCTCACGCCGCCGATCGCGTCGACGACGACGTAGACCTCGTAGCCGTCGCGCAGCGCGTCGAGCGTCGGGAAGGCGACGCAGACCTCCGTCCACAGACCGGCGATCACCAGCTTCTTGCGGCCGGTGCGCTCCACGGCGCCACGAAAGTCCGGGTCCTCCCACGAATTCATCGTCGTCCGGTCGATCTCCGGCACGCCCGGCAACGCCTCGCGCAACTCGGGGTTGGTGCCCGACATGCCGTGCCGCACGTAGACCGTGCTGAGGACGACGGGCAGCTCGAACGCCATGCCCACCCGGCCGAGCAGGGTGACGTGCGCGAGCAGCTCGGCGTGGCCGACCGAGGCGACGCCCGCGTACTGCTCGGGCTGGTAATCGATCAACGCGAGCACCGCGTTCTGCGGCGTCAGCAGGGAGTCGGTCTTGGGGTCTCTGACGGGGGTGGTGTCGGACATGGTGGCTCCGAAAGTGCGGGCCAGGTCACGGCTGGCCGAGACGAGACTCTATCCACTGAGCGAGGTCGGTGACGACGATGTCCCGGTCGAGATCTCGCAAAGGTCGGGCTGGTACAGCGACGCCGGTCCGGTCTCGATGCACTACCGAGCCCGAGGATGCTGCCGGCCGAGACCAGGGCGTTCGTCGACTTCTTGTCGGAGCGCTTTCGCACGGCGGGATTCGATCGCCTGGTGGCTGGCCGCTAGCGGGTCGCCGCATACGCGACCAGGAACAGCGCGCCGAGCGCGAGGTCGATGACGCCCAGTCCGAGCACCGGCGGCTGGATGCGGTGCATGGCGAACAGCGCCACCGTCGCCGCTCCGAACGACAGCTTCTCGAGGACCGCGACCGGCATCGCCGGGCGATGGCGCCGCGGGTCGAAGGCGATCAGCAGGAACAGGATCTGCCACGCCAGCGCCACGCCGACGAAGCCGTAGAAGAACTCCGGATGCGTGATCGCGGGCGGGTCGCTCGACGCGATCAGCGCCTCGAGAAAGTAGCCGGGCACCAGCGTGGCCAGGCCGTACAGGCCGGCCATCGCGAACACGTACCTTGCGAACCTCACGGCCGCACCTCGAAGCGGCGCGGCTCGACGTCGTCACCGACGCCGCGCAGGTCGCACGTCACGCGCAGCACGCGCGCATCGGACGGATTCATCTGCAGCCGACACCCCATGCGCTTCGCAAGGCCGATCGTCGCGACGTTCTCCCACAGGACGTCGCCGACCAGTTGCTCGACGCCCCGCGCGCGGGCCTCGTCGGCCAGGCTTCGGAGCATCGCCGCGGCCAGCCCCACGCGTTGCCACGCGTCGTCGACGACCACGGCGATCTCCCGAACGGTCGCCGGCCCGTCGCCGGCGGCGCAGCGCGCCTCGCCGACACAGGTCGCGTGACCCGCACCGATGGCCAGCGCGAGCAGGACGAGTTCGCGTCGTGGATCGGGCCGCGTCATTCGCTGCAGGACGCTGTCCGGCAGGCCCTTGAACCAGCCATGAAAGCGCCGGTAGCGCGCGGCGGCGGACAGGCCCTCGATGAAGGTGCGGAGCGCCGCGGCATCGGTCGCGCGCACGGCCCGCAAGAGCACCGGCCTGCCGTCGGCCGTCGACACCAACCCGGGAAGCCGCCGCGCACCGGGTGTCGCACGGGGTTCCATCGTGGGCCGGAGCAGCACGCTGGCGTGACCGAGCGCCTCGACCACGATCGGGCCGCGTCCAGTGAACGCAAAGGACTCGCCGGCGTGCAGCACGTGGTCGCGCAAGTCGTTCGGCTCGGTCAGCCATACGCGACCTTCGAGGACCGCGATGCCGCCACCCGCACGGCCGGCGTACGAGCGCACGGCGCCTTGAGGAAGATCTTCCGCTGCCGGACCGAAGGTCGCGTCCATGTCGTGGCTGCCAGGTGTTGAACACGATGGCATCGTGGACGGCGGCGATTGCGCGGCGGTTTCACCGCACGCGCACGTGGTTCCAGCTGAAACGGCGACTCGCGTCGCGTCTCGATTCGACATCGACTGCGGCGAGTGCGGTGGAGTCCGCATCGGCGCCGCCTCGGACGTGCGCCGTGTCGAGGTGGTGCTTCAGCGGCAGCAGCACGTTGCGCGCGATCCGGCGCCTGACGAGGCCTCCGGCCCACGGGCCGAGCAGCAGCCTCCACGCGCCCTTGGCGCGGATCTCGGCGCTCACGGTGTAGCGGGTGACTTCGCCGACGCGCTCGAAGCGGTTGTAGAACCGGCCGTCGAAGCGGGGCTTGAATTCCTCCAGTCCGATGTCGTCTTCCGCGCGGGCGTCGAGCGCGTTGATCACGCTGCCGTCGAAGCGGTGGTCGACTTCGATGCGAGGTTCAGCAGCAGCAGCGACAGCACCGCGAGCGCCACGTCCTCGAGCGGCGGATGCCCGACCTTCATCGCAGGCCGCCCGGCGCTTCGTTCAGCGGGTATCGTGCAGCACCTCGAAGCCGCCGAAGATCAGGCGCTTGCCGTCGAACGGCATGTCGCCGGGCTGCAGGCGCGGATCGTTCCGCAACTTGGCATTGGCGTCGTCCCTCGTTTTCTTCGAGGACCATTCGGCCCAGGCGAAGACGACCGTCTCCTCGGCCTCGGCCTTCACCGCGCGCTTGAAGTCGGTGAGCCTGCCGTCGGGCACGTCGTCACCCCAGCAGTCGACGACGCGCGTCGCGCCATGTTCCTTGAGGATCGCGGCGATCCTCGCCGCGTTGTCTCGCATCGCTTGCTTGTTGCCGCTCGGCACGGCCATCACGAATCCTTCGACGTAGCTCACTTGCTGCTCCTTGGCGTTAAGGCCGTCTTCCGACTGCGCCGCCGGTCGGCCCATGTCCGGGCTGCGCTCTGGAGCGCCGAGCTTCAGCGTCGGCGGTTGCCGGGCGATTGCAGTCGTCGCTGCCGTCGCTACGGCTGTAACGCGCGCAACCTCGCGACTAGCGAACCGGCTCGACGGCGACGTCGAACAGGTAGCCTGCGCCGCGCTGCGTCTTGATGAACTCCGGATGCGCAGGGTCGGCCTCGATCTTGCGGCGCAGGCGCAGGATCTGCACGTCGATCGAGCGGTCGTAGACCTCGGCGTTGTGAAGCCGGGACAGCTCGAGCAGCTGGTCGCGCGACAGGATGCGGCCCGGCGCCGAGACGAAGGCCGCCAGCAGGCTGAACTCGCCGTTCGTCAGCTCGACCACCTGGCCCTGCTTGCCCTTGAGTCGACGCAGCCCGACGTTGAGCTCCCAGCCGCCGAAGCGGTAGGCACGCACTCGGGCGATCGCGTCGGCGACCGTGGCCTGCGCCTGGGCGCGGCGCAGCAGCGCGCGGATTCGCGCGAGCAGCTCGCGCGGGCTGAACGGCTTGACCAGGTAGTCGTCGGCGCCGAGCTCGAGACCCATGACGCGGTCGGCCTCGTCGGCGCGGCCGCTGATCATCAGGATCGGGATCAACGACGCGTCACGCAGCCGGCGCGCGATCTGCAGGCCGTCTTCGCCTTGCAGTCGCAGGTCCAGGACGATCAGGTCGACGGTGTCGCGCGCCATCACGGCATCGAGCTCGGCCCCGCTCGCGACCGCGCTGACCCGCAATTCGTTCTGGCTCAGGTACTCGCTGAGGAGCGCCCGGATCGAGGCGTCGTCGTCCAGCGCCAGGACGTGCGGCAGCAGCGCGGGCTTCGGCGGATCGCTCACCGCGAAATCGTAGCGCTGAGGCGTCGCTTGTTCGTTCATGGGGATGTCATCCGTGCCGGAATGCCTGCGCGCCGCGACGCAGCGATCAGGTCCGCTGCAGCGCATTCGCCAGGCTGCGGGCGATGTCGCGCGACGCCAGCGGCTTGCTCAGCACCTCGACGACGCCGGCTCGATGGGCGCGCTCGGCCAGCGCCGGCGTCACGTAGCCGCTCATCAGCACGATCGGCAGGTCGGCCCTCACCTTGCGGATCTCCAGCGCGAGCTCGGACCCGGTCATCTCGGGCATGGCCTCGTCGGAGAGGACCGCGCTGAAGCGCTGCGGCTCGGCGCGAACGCCCTGCAGCGCCGCCTTGCTCGACGTGAAGCCCACGGGCTCGTAGCCCAGCTCGGCGATCATCTCCTCGCCCAGGCGGACCAGCGCATCCTCGTCGTCGACCAGCAGGATCGCCTGCCCGTGGCCGCTCTTCAGTGCGGCCTCGACCAAGGGCACGGCGGCACTTGTCGACTCCTGCCAGGGCAGGTAGACCGTGAACGTCGAGCCGTCGCCGACACGGCTGTCGACGTCGATGCCGCCGCCCAGGTCGGTGACGATGCCGTGGACGAGAGAGAGTCCGAGCCCAGTGCCGACGCCGATCTCGCGCGTCGTGAAGAACGGGTCGAAGATGCGTTCGAGGACGTCCGGGGCGATGCCGCAGCCGGTGTCGCGGACCACGAGGCGCACGTAGCGCCCGGGCGGCAGCTCGCATGTGGCGCACACCGGCGTTCCCTCGTCGACGCAGTCGAGCGTGACGGTCAGCGTCCGCTCGTCGTTCGCGGCCTGCTGCATCGCCTGCAGCGCGTTGGCGCACAGGTTCATCACCACCTGGTGCACCTGCGT
Organism: Caldimonas sp.; assembly: GCA_035456045.1. Classification (GTDB taxonomy): domain Bacteria; phylum Pseudomonadota; class Gammaproteobacteria; order Burkholderiales; family Burkholderiaceae_C; genus Schlegelella_A. Next base: position 4,710 of record DATIDZ010000031.1, on the reverse strand, counting down.
CGGGTCGCCCAGCACCGCGGCGTCGCCGCAATCGAGCCGGCGCTGCAGGCGGACCCCGGGCGGCATCGTCGTCGCCACGCCATCGAGCGCCTCGCCCACCACCGAGCGCACGTGCACGGCGACGTGCTCGCCCATGCCGCTGCGGCTGAACGCCAGGATGCGCTCGACCAGCGACTTGGCGCGCATCGCCGCGCTCATCGCCGCGTCGATGTGCCGGCGCAGCGCGCTGCCCGCGCCGGCGTCCTTCTGCGCGAGCTCGCCGTAGCCGAGGATCGCGGCGAGGATGTTGTTGAAGTCGTGCGCGATGCCGCCGGCGAGCGTGCCGATGGCTTCGAGCTTCTGCGCCTGGCGCAGCCGGCCCTCGAGGCGCTCGCGCTCGGCCTCGGCGTTCTTGCGGTCGCTGATGTCCTCCATCGAGCCGGCCATGCGCGTCGGCCTGCCGGCGGCGTCGCGGATGGCGATGCCGCGCTGGCGGTACCAGTGCCACGCACCGCTGTGATGCTGGAGCCGGTATTCGACTTCGAAGTGCGGCGTCGTCCCGCGCAGGTGCGCCGAGATCGCCGCGCGGATGACCGGCACGTCGTCGGGGTGGTAGTGCGTCCGGTCGATCCAGTAACGCCGGCTCTGCTGAGGCTCGACCGGGTCGAGCCACAGCAGTTCCTGGTTGCGCGCCGACAGGAACAGTCGATCCGTCGTCAGGTCCCAATCCCACAAGCCCTCGTTCGAGCCTGCCACCGCCAGCTGGTACCGTTCCTCGGAGCGGCGCAGCGCCTCTTCGACCTGCTTTGCCGCATCGATGTCGCTGAACGAGCCGGTCCAGCGGATGGGGCGACCGGCGGCGTCGGCGACGCTCATGCCGCGAAAGCGCACCCAGCGACAGTGGCCCGACGCGTCGAGCACGCGGTATTCGCCGTCGTGCCCCTGCCGATGCACCGTCGCCAGTTCGCGCAGCTCGTCGCCGAGGCGTCGGGCATCGTCCGGATGCAGCCGCGGCATGAGAAGCGTCATCCATTGCGCGCGGGTGCGCACCGCCGCCTCGGCGTCGATGCCGGCGATCTGCAGCGCTCGCTCGGACACGTACATGCTGTCGGCGACGATGTCCCAGTCGAGGATGCCGTCGTTCGAGCCGGCCACCGCCAGGGCGAACCGCTCCTCGCTGCGCCGCAACGCCTCTTCGCCACGCTTGCGCTCGTCGATGTCGCTGACCGAGCCGGCGATCCGGCACGGCTGGCCGTCGGCCTCCCTGATGCACAGGGCGCGGACGCGAATCCAGCGCCACTGGCCGTCGGCGTGGTGCACCCGGTACTCGCATTCGTAGTGCGGCGATTCGCCGGCAAGGTGCGCACGCAACGCTTCGGCGCGCTTGGGCGCATCCTCGGGATGGACCTGCAGCGACGCGATCAGTTCGCCCAGCGGTTGTGACTCGGGCTCGAGCGGCAGACCTTGCAGCTCGCGGGCGCGCCGCGATTCGAAGGCGGTGCCGCTGCGATAGTCCCAATCCCACAGGCCGTCGTCGGATCCGGCCACGGCCAGCGCGAAGCGTTCCTCGGACACGCGCAGCGCGTCCTCGGCGCGGCGCTGCGCGTCGATGTCGGCGACCGAGCCGGCCATCCGCAGCGCCCGGCCCGCGGCGTCGCGCACGCACTGGCCGCGCACGCGAACCCAGCGGTAGGCGCCGTCGCGCCGATGGACGCGGAATTCGCTGAAGCACGCGGCCGTCTCGCCGGCGAGATGCGCGCGAATCGCCTGCGCGTGCTCGGCAGCGTCGTCGGGGTGGATCCGCAGCGCCGCCACCCATTCGTCGCGGGTGCGGCTCTCCGGGCCCCTCGCCAGGCCGAAGATCTCGAAGGCGCGCTGCGACGCGACGATGCGGTCGGCGGGAATGTCCCAGTCCCAGATGCCGGCATCGGACCCGGCGACTGCGAGCGCCATGCGCTCGCGCGATATTTCCAGCGAGCGTCGCGTGTCGTCGAGCCGGGTGAACTGGCGCTTGAGCAGCGTCGCCAGCGAACCGAGGGCAAGCAGGCCGAGCAGCCGGCCCCCGCGGTCCCTGCGCGAGCCGCGCGATGGTCCTTGTTTCGACGTGGGAGTCAGCCTCATTCGAGCAGCCGTCGCATCTGGTTCAGCAGCGCCTCGCGCGACATCGGCTTGGCGAGAACCGCGTCGACGCCGAGCAGTCGCGGCGCCGCCGTGCAGTGCTCGATGCCGGGAAAGAAGGCTGAAGACACGGCAAGGATCGGCGTCCCGGGATGCCTGTCGGCGACGAGTCGGACGGCCAGCGCGCCGGCTGAGCGCGGCTGCGGAACATCGACGATCGCCGAGTCTAGCGGCGCGCCGGCATCGGCGTCGTGCACCACCTCGAAGCCGGCGTCGGTCAGCCATTGATCGACCAGCGCCAGGCAGGCGCCGTCGGCGTCGACGACGAGGATGCGGCGGGCCCGTGGCGTCGGTGGCGCGAGCGGGTCTCGACCCGGGTCAATGTTCATCGGCGATCTGAGGGCGACCGTGGGCGATCGTGGGACGCACGCGCGCCGCGAGCGGTCCGGTACGTTGCCGCGAGTGTCCCCGGCGGCGCCTACCGGCGCATTGCAGTCGATCGTCCGATGACTACAACTGAAACCTGCGCCGGCGATCGATGCGGTGAGCCTGCCCGGCGGATTGCAGCTGAAACAGGCGCCTCGCCCGCCGGAATCGCGCTGCAATCCGGTCGCGCGAGCATGTCGACCACGAAAGGCAGCTACCCGAGCGCGCGCATGTTCTGGCCCCCGACTCTCCACTTCGCCGTGACACCGTTCCGGCTGACCCTCGCGATCGCGCTGATGGCGGTGGCGAGCAGCGGCTACGTGGTCTTCGTCGCGGCTCCTGGCCCACCGTCGAGCGTCGAAATGGCCCTGGCGTTTTGGCCGCAGCCGTGCGCGTGTCGTGAGCCGAACGTGCGACAGCGCGGCCGGATTTCATTTGCAACCGCCATTCGCTGACACGAAACGCTGGCGCAACGCGCCTGAACACCAATCCAGGGCAGCAGGCCAGCCGCTGCAAACGCCATCGGAGACGTCGCATGCCGCCCCGGACTTCACCTTCGTCGCTTTGCGACCCGCGATGCGCCCGGAGCGGCTCGCCCGCTCACGGTCTTCGCGGACCGGGTTCGCGTGACGCCATGATCGGCCGTCGCAGGCCACGATCGCATCGCCATCCGGACGCTGGCGAGAAGGCTTTTCCTGGAGGCGCCGTCCTTGGCCTGCATCGACATCCCTTGGTAGACCATGGCGTAGAAGTTGGCCAGGTCGTGAGCGTCGGTGTCGGGCGGCAGCTCGCGCTCGTCGATTCCCCGCTGGATCCGATCCTGCATGTCCCGGACATACAGCGCGCGCCGCTTGGCGAGCGCGGCCTGGATGTGCTCGGCGGCGAGCGAGCAGTTCGTCGTCGCCGTCACCATCATGCAGCCGTGCGGCTGGCAATCGCGGGTGAGCTCCTCGGCCCCCTCCTCCAGCAGGCGCTGCATGGCCTGTCGCGCCGTCGGCTCCTCGGCAAGCGCCCGGGCGGCGAAGCCTCCCGGCCCTTTGCCGTACGCCTCGACCGCCTCCAGGAACAGGTGCTCCTTGTCGCCGAACGCGGTGTACAGGCTCGGCGGCGTGATGCCCATGGCGGCGGTCAGGTCGGCCACCGAGGCGGCCTCGTAGCCGCGCTCCCAGAACACGTGCATCGCCTTGTCGAGAGCGGCCTGCCGATCGAAGGAGAGCGGCCGGCCGCGGGCCTTGCGCGCGGTCTCGCCTCGGTCGCGCGGCCCGGCCAGCACCGGTTTCCTGGCCGTTCGGCTGGCCTCGAACTTGCTTTTCATAGTGCTCGCTAATAAAAGCCTTGACCCCCTCTTGCGTGATCACTATTCTGCCCGATCTCGTAGCGCTCGCTACGGAATAACAGACTGCTTTGCATTGCGATACGGCCGAGCCGTCGCCCGCCATCCGCGAGCCGACTGCACCGGATCGCCCGAGCCCGACAAAGGACTTTGACCATGAACCTTCCCGATGTCCCGCTGGTGCCGCCGCGTGCATTGACCGGCAGCACGATCTTCGCGGCGATCGCGGCCGCGCTGTTCCTCGTCAGCGGCTGCGGCGGCGATGCCGACGCCCAGGCGGGCCCGCCACCCGCACCTCCGGTGAGCGTCGCGCCGGCCGTCCAGCGCTCGGTCGCCGACAGCGAGGAGTTCAGCGGCCGGCTCGAAGCGGCCGAGTACGTGGAGCTGCGGCCGCGCGTCGGCGGCACCATCGACAAGGTCCACTTCACCGACGGCGCGCTGGTCCGCAAGGGCGACCTGCTCTTCTCGATCGACCCGCGGCCGTTCGAGGCGGAGGCGGCGCGAGCGCAATCGCAGCTCACGTCGATGAAGGCTCGCTTCGAGCTGGCCCAGAGCGAGCTCGCACGCGCCCAGAAGCTGCTCGATTCCCAGGCGGTCTCGAAGCAGGAGGTCGACCAGCTCGCGGCAAGCCAGCGCACCTCGCAGGCCGACATCCAGGGCGCAGAGGCGGCGCTGCGGATCGCCCGCCTCAACATCGAGTACGCCCAGGTGCGGGCGCCGATCGCGGGCCGCGTTTCGCGCGCCAACGTCACCGCCGGCAACGTCGTCAACGAGCAGTCGGTGCTGACGACGATCGCCGGCGTGAGCAAGGTCAACGCCTATTTCGACGGCAGCGAGCGCACCTACCTGCGGCT
>DATIDZ010000030.1:0-2669 GCA_035456045.1 Caldimonas sp. | reverse complement strand
AGAGCCTCACGCGGCACGTCCTGCACCACAAGCGACTCGTCGCGCTCGGCTGGCTCCTGCTGACGCTCGTCGGGGTCGCGGCCGCCGGACCCGCGTCGTCGGCGCTCGACCAGCGCTTCAGCGTCCCCGGCCGCGAGGGCTGGGAGGCCCGCCAGGAGATCGAGCGCCTCTACGGCAACGGCGGCGAGACGCTGCCGCTCGTGCCGGTCGTGACGCTCGCCGGCGGGCAGACCGTGACGTCGCCGGGCGTCCGCGACGAGTTGCGCCGGCTCGAGCAGACCGCGCGCGGGGCGGTCGCGGGCTCGCGCGTGGCCGGCTTCGGCTCGACCGGCGACCGCGCCTTCACCTCGCGCGACGGGCGCACGGCGTTCGTGTACGTCTTCGCGCCGCGCAGCGACGACCCGTTCGGGGGCAACGTCGACGTCCAGCGCCACCTGCGCGACACGCTGCGCGGCGAGACCGTCGGCGGCGCGCCGGTGCGCCTGACGGGCTACGACGCGCTCTACGACTCGACCGGCGGCGGCGACGACGGCCCCGGCGTGCTGCTCGAGGCCGTCATCGGCGGGGCGGGCGCGCTCGTCGTGCTGCTGTTCGTCTTCGGCTCGGCGCTCGCGTTCGTCCCGCTCGCGATGGCGATCTCCTCGGTGCTCGTCTCGTTCCTGCTGCTCTGGGGCCTGACCGCGATCACCGAGGTCTCGCCGATCGTGCAGTTCCTCGTCGCGCTGATCGGCCTCGGCGTCTCGATCGACTACGCGCTGCTGATCGTCGTCCGCTGGCGCGAGGAGCGCGAGCGCGGCCTGCGGGGCGACGAGGCGGTCGTCGCCGCGATGGGGACCGCCGGGCGCGCCGTCGTGTTCTCGGGGACCACCGTCGCCGTCGGCCTGCTCGCGCTGGTCGTGCTGCCGCTGCCGTTCCTGCGCAGCATGGGCTACGGCGGGCTGCTGATCCCGCTCGTCGCGACGGCCGTGGCGATCACGTTGCTGCCGGTGATCCTGGCGACCGTCGGCCCGCGCATGGATCGCCGGCGGCTGCGGCGGCGCGACAACAGCGACCGGTTCTGGCAGCGCTGGTCGGAGGCCGTCGTGCGCCGCCGCTGGGTCGCGGCGGGCCTCGCGGTGGCGGTCCTCCTGGCGCTCGTCGGCGCGGCGACGAACATGCACCTCGGCAACGCTGACCCCGACACGATCGCCAAGGCGGGACCGGCCAAGCAGGCGCTTGACGAGCTCGACCGGTCGGGGATCGGCAAGGGCGCGATCGCGCCCGTGGAGACGCTCGTGCCGGAGTCCGACGCGGCGAAGGTCGCCGCCGCGCAGGCGCGCGTGGACGACGTGCACGGCGCCGTGGCGCCGGTGGCGCCCGACTGGCGCCGCGACGGGCAGGCGATCGTCGCGTCGATCCCGCGCCACGGTGACGAGTCGCAGGCCGGCCGCGACGCGGTCCAGGACCTGCGCGACGCGGCGCACGGCGCGTCGCCCGACGCCCGCGTCGGCGGCAGCGGCCCGCTCAACGCGGACTTCATCGACGCCGTCTACGGCTCGTTCCCGCTGATGATCGCGGTGATCTCGTTCCTCACCTTCCTGCTGCTCGCGCGCGCGTTCCGCTCGCTCCTGCTGCCGGCGAAGGCGATCGTGCTCAACGTCCTGTCGATCGGCGCGGCGTGGGGCATCATGACGCTCGTCTGGCAGGAGGGCCACGGCTCCGACGAGCTGTGGGGGATCGCGGCGACGGGCTCGATCGCGTCGTGGATCCCGCTGATCGTGTTCGCCTTCCTCTACGGCCTGTCGATGGACTACGAGGTCTTCATCCTCGCGCGCGTGCGCGAGGAGTACGACAAGACCGGCGACACGAACGAGGCGGTGGTCTTCGGGCTCGCCCGGACGGGCCGGCTCGTGACGAGCGCGGCGCTGATCCTGTTCCTCGCGTTCGCCGCCCTGGCGGCCGGGCCCGAGACCGACGTCAAGATCCTCGCGACCGGCCTGGCGGCGGGCATCCTGCTCGACGCGACCGTCGTCCGGGCCGTGCTCGTGCCGGCGCTCGTGTCGGTCTTCGCGCGCTGGAACTGGTGGCTGCCGCCGGGGATCGCGCGCGTGCTGCGCGTGCGGCCCTCGCCGGAGCCCGTGCCCGAGGCCGGATAGCGCACCACTAACCTGGCGCGCGCCATGCCGCGCCTGCCGGCGAGCCTCGAGGTCCTGCGCGAGCGCGACTACCGCCTGCTCTTCACCGGGCAGGCGGTGTCGCTGCTCGGCGACGGGATGTTCAACGTCGCGCTCGCGTTCGCGGTGCTGCACCTCGGCGGGTCGGCGACGCAGGTCGGCCTCGTGTTCGCCGCGCGCATGGTGCCGATGGTCGGGTGCCTGCTGGCCGGCGGCGTCGTCGCCGACCGGCTGCCGCGCCGGGCCGTGATGGTCGCCGCCGACGTGGCGCGCCTGGCGAGCCAGGGCGCGATGGCGGCGCTGCTGATCGCGGGCGCCGCCGAGATCTGGACGCTCGCGGTGCTCGCCGGCGTGACGGGCGCCGCGACCGGCTTCTTCAACCCGGCGTCGACCGGCCTGCTGCCGGCGGTCGTCGCCGCCGAGCGACTCCAGCAGGCCAACGCGCTGCGCGGGCTGTCGATGGCGGCGGGTCAGATCGCGGGGCCGATCCTCGCCGGCGTGCTGGTCGCGGTCGCC
>DATIDZ010000029.1:0-5660 GCA_035456045.1 Caldimonas sp. | reverse complement strand
CGGCAACTGGGATCGCTATCGCGGCCCGCTCAACATCATCCGGGTCGACGAGTACGAGGCGCTGACGCCCGGGCAGCAGCGCCGCTACCGCAACGCGCGCAGCATCTGGATGGCGCCGCTGGCCGGGCTCCTGTACGTGATCGTGAATCCGCGCCTGAACTGGCTGAAGGGCAGCTTCGGCTTGCTGCTGCACGTCGCGAGGGGCAAGCTCAGTCAACCGGGACGGACGGTCAAGGCGCTGACCTCGGAGTTCATCTCGCCGTACTGGTCGAGCGCGAAGGAATACCAGCACATGTGCTGGAACAGCTGCGTGCTGCTCGGGCTGTGGGCGGCGATCTCGTGGCTGGACGGCTCCGGCGTGTTCGTCGCCTGCTACGTCATCAGCGCCTCGCTCGCCGCCGCCGCCGGCATCGTCGTCTTCGCCGTGCAGCACAACTTCGACCAGGCCTATGCCAGCGGCGACGCGGGCTGGGACTACGACCGCGCGGTGCTCGACGGCACCAGCCACCTCGTGCTGCCCGGCTGGCTGAACTGGTTCACCGCCAACATCGGCTATCACCACGTCCATCACCTCTCGGCGCGGATTCCGAGCTACTGCCTGGTCGCCTGCCACGAGGAGTTCGCGCATCTGTTCGTCGATGTCCGGCGCATCGGCCTGGCGCAGATTCCGGCAGCGCTTCGCTGCATGCTCTGGGACGCGCCAGGCAGGCGCATCGTCTCGGTGCCCGCGGCGCGGCCCTAGCCGGCTCGCGCCCGGTCCGCGTCCTCCGCGCACGTCATCACCGCGGATCGGCCAATTGGCCGATGGCGGCCGGCCGCAGCGCTTTGCACACTTCGCTCACGCACCGGCCGAAAGTGGCGCGGATCGAAGGCGCGGGGCCGGGGCGAACAACGAGCGATACAAGGGAGGAGTCGACCATGCGAATCGAATCGGCCATTCGACTGGGGGCATTGGTTCTCGCCGTGAGCGCAATCTTCCCGGCGCGGTCGAACATCCTCGTCAACGGCAGCTTCGAGACGGGGCCGAGCATTCCTGCGTTTCCACCCTTCGTGTCGCTCGCGGCCGGGACCGCCGGTGCCACCTCGATCAGCGCCTGGACGATCACCGCCGGAAACGTCGACTACGGGATCAACGGCAGCGGATTCTGGGCAGCTGCCGACGGCGCACGCAGCCTCGACCTCAATGGCAACGCCGCGGCGTCGATCGCGCAGACCTTTGCCACATCGGCAGGCGCGACGTACGAGGTCCAGTTCAGCCTGGCCGGCAATTTCTACGGCGGCGCGGCGATCAAGCCGATACGCGTCTCGGCCGCCGGGCAATCGCAAGACTTCACGTTCGATTCGACGGGGCGCTCGGCATCCAACATGGGCTGGGTCACGCGCATCTTCGATTTCGCCGCGACCGGCGCATCGACCACGCTCACCTTCGCCAGCCTCGACCTGCAGGAGGCGGCTGCCTGTTCGAATGCCAATCTGGGCACCGGGCCGGCATGCTACGGCGCCGCCCTGGACAACGTGCAGGTCAATCTTCTCGCGCCGCTGGTCGTCGGCGTGCCGGAACCGAGTTCGGTCGCGCTTCTGGGCGCCGGCCTTGCCGCGCTGCTCGGCTATCGCCGGCGTCAGCGCCCCAGCTGACTATTTCGAGGAAGCGCTCTCCGCACTCTGTTGCGCGTCAGGCGACGCGTAGTGCACGTACGACTCGCGGACCGCGCCGTCCTTGTCGAAGAACAGCACCTCGACGACGTGCGTTCCCGTGATGCCCTTGTAGTGGATCGCAATGCTGTCGACGCCGCGCAGGACGTCGAGAACGGTGAACTTGATGTGGTCGAACACCTCGAAGCCCCGCTTCACGTACGCGCGCAGCGCCGCCTTGCCATGCACCGTCCCGCTGGGGTCATGGCTCAGCCGCGCGATCAACGGAGAGTGGAAGGTCACGTCGTCGGCGTAGAAGGCCAGGACGCGATCGAGGTCCTTCGACTCGAACGCGGCGACCCAACGCTTCACGTACTCGGCCGTCTTCTCCGTCGTCAGCATCGATGTCTCCTCTCCGGTGGGTGGCAAGGCCGGACCTGGTCCGAGCCCGGACCAGTGTGCCACGCGCCACATGGACGGCGTAGCCGATCAGAAGCGGTCGGTCTTCCCCGCGCGACGCCGAGATCCCGCCGATCAGGGGCGTGAGTGCCGCGCAAGCCGTCCCCGAAAATGACGCGGGCGCTGCCCCTGATGAGGGGGAGCGCCCGCGGGTCTGGTCGAGACCTGGCTACATCACGTAGGGAGGACCCTCTCGGACCAAGAGACTGAAGACATATCACCTCCTTTCGTGGCTGCCAAGGGACCGCTAGGGTACCGCAAGTCGAGGGCAGCGGATGCAGCGCGTCAGGAGCCGTAGTCGCCGATGCTCTCGCCGGCCAGCAGGCGCTGGGCGACCTGGATCGCCTGACCGATCTCCGACGCCGCGCCGGCATGCGCGCTTGCCGCGAGGGATCGGGCCTCGTCGAGCGCGCGTCGCGCGGCCGCGCTCTCGCCTGCGTGCGCCAGCGCCTCCGCACGCGCGCACAGCAGCACACCGAGGCTGATCCCGTCGTCGAGCGCGCGCAGCAAACGCTCACCGGCATCGAGGCTCGCGAACGCTTCCGCGAGGCGCAACGACCGCGCGTGCAGCGCGCCGAGGTAGCCGCGGAACTGGCCCTCGAACCGGCGCTCGTCGATGCGCGCCGCGAGCTCGATCGCGCTCTCGAGGCGCTGCCGCGCCGCCTCGGGCTCGCCGAGCCTCTCCTCGGCGAGCGCGAGGTTGCCGAGCGCGACGCACTCGAGCCGCGCGTGGCCGATGTCGCGCGCGATCTGCAGCGCGCTCTGCAGGCGCGCACGTGCCGACGCCGCCTCGCCCCGGAGGAGATACAGGAAGCCGAGGTTGCACAGCATGTTGCCTTCCCACGGACGGTGCGCATGCTCGCGTGCGATGGCGATCGCTGCGACGTAGCATCGTTCGGCTTCGTCGAGCCGGCCCTGCTCGAGATGCACGCCGGCGATGTTGCCGAGGATGCCCCCTTCCCAGCGCCGATCGCCCAGACGCTGCGCCAGCGTCAGCGCGGCCGCGTAGTGGGCGTGCGCCGCCTGCGGTTCGCCGGCATCTATCGCGAGCGAGCCGAGCGCATTGCGGCATTCGCTTTCGATGCGCGCTTCCTCGCTGGCGACGGCGAGCCGCAACGCCGTCTCGAGGTGGTCGCCGGCGGCGGCGAAGCTGCCGGCGCCGCGTTCGAGGTCGGCGAGGTTGACGAGGGCGCGCGCCTCGCAATGTGCGTCGCCGGCCCCCCGGGCGAGCAGCACCGACGCCTCGAGCACGTCGCGCGACTCGTCGGTGCGGCCGAGCGCGGCGAGCGCGGCGCCGCGGACCCGCGCCGAGCGAGCCCGTTCGGCGCCGGCCAGAGAGGGCATCGCCAGCACCGACTCGGCAAGTTCGAGCGACGCCGAGTACGGCCCGTGGACCCAGCACACCGCGTGTGCGCCGGCGAGCGCCGCGGCCGAAGTGACGGTGTCGCCGCGCGCGATGGCGCGTCGGCAGGCGGCCATGAGATTGTCGAGTTCGGCGCCCCGCTGCTCGGCACCGCGCACGTCGCCGAGCGCCGCGTACCAGGCGCCGTGTCGCTCCTCGGCGGCGCGTAGGGCGTCGGGACCGCTGCCCGCGAAGCGGCCCGGCGAGCGCAGGTGTTCGTCGGCGTATTCGCGCACGCTCGTGAACAGCTCGAAGCGATCGTCGGCGAGCACGCGCACGAGCGACTTCTCGATCAGCGATTGCAGCGCATCGACCGCCCATGGCGCGGTCGCGAACCTCCCGAGGTCGAGGACCGCCTCGGCGGCGTCGAGCGAGAAGCTGCCCGCGAACACCGAGAGCTGCGCGAGCGCCGACTTTTCCCACTCGGTGAGTTGCTCCCACGACCAGTCGAGCGTGCCGCGCAGCGTCGCCTGGCGGCCGTGGCGTGCGCCGCTCGATGCGAGCAGGCGGAACCGGTCGCCCATGCGCGCGAGCATCGCGTCGGGCGCCATCACGCGTGCGCGGGCGGCGGCGAGCTCGATCGCGAGCGGCAAACCGTCGAGCAGGCGAACGAGCGGAGCAATGGTCGCGTGCTCATCGCCGGCGTCGAAGTCGGCGCGCGCCGCGCGCGCTCGCTGCACGAAGAGCTTCACGGCTTCGGGCACCGGCAACGGCGCCAGCGCGAGCGTCTGCTCGCCCGGCACGCCGAGCAGCTCGCGCGTGGTGACGAGGAAGCGCGCTTCGGGCGCGGCGTCGAGCCAGCGAGAGATCGTCTCGGCGGCCGGGCGAAGCACCTGTTCGACGTTGTCGAGGATCACGAGACAAGCGCCGCGCGCGGAGATCGCCTTGCCGAGGCGGCGCACCGGATCCGCGTCGGATCCCAGCGGCACGTCGAGCGCTCGCGCGACGGCGGCGACGATCGAGGGCAAGTCGCGTGCTTGCGACAGGTCGCAGAACCACGCGCCTCCCGGAAAGTCGCCGAGCGCCATCCATGCAAAGCGCGTCGCGAGCCGCGTCTTGCCCGCGCCGCCCATTCCGAGCACCGAGACCAGCCGCGCGCCTTCGTCGAAGCGGGATGCCAGCGTCTGCAGCAACTCGACGCGCCCGACGAAGGCGTCGCGCTCGGCAGGTAGCTGGTGCCGCACGTCCGCGACCGGCAGCCAGTGGCCGTCGCGGCAGACGACGCGATGAGCCTTCGCGTGTCCGGCGGGCGGCGTGAACGGTGCGTCGTCGCCACCGGCCTCGAACACCTCGAGCGGCTCGGGCACGCCCTTCAGGCGCCAATGCCCGTGCGACTGCGTGCGCCATTGCGTCTGCCCGAGTGCGGCGTGCGCCGCCGAGGTCAGCAGCGTCTGCCCGCCTCCGGCAAGCGCCGCGACGCGCGCAGCGGTCGGCTTGGCAAGGCCCTCGACTTCGATCGGCTTGGCTCCGCGCGCCACATCGGCAGCGCTATTCGCGCGGAGCAGCACCGGCGCCGTATGCAGACCGGCGCGCGCCTTCAACGGCACGTCGAGCGCGGCGAGCGCGCGGTGGTAGTCGATCGCATAGCCGAGGGCGTCGACAACGTGGTCGAAGAGCAATAGCAGCCCGTCGCTCTTGTCGATCTCGCGACCCGACCAGCGCTCGAGCAGATCACGGGCAACGCGATCGTGCGCAGTCCACAGCGCCGCCATGCCGGCGTCGCCAAGCGCAGCTCCCAACTCGGTGCTGCCAACGACGTCGGTGATCAACAACGTGCGCGACTGGACCATTGCAAAGGCAGCTTAGCAGGGGGCCGGGCGGAGAACGGTCTTGCGGACGACTCAGCGACGGCGCGAAGGGCGGATGCGTCGGACCCGCTGAAGCGTTTCCTTGACGCCGCGCAGCGGCTTCGGCGAATTGCCGGGGCGACGGTCTGGGAGATGGGATGAAAGTCGATCCCGTCCTATGGCGGCCAAGCTGCTTGGCCGCCCCCGAATGCGGATTGAAGCGCCGTCTCGTGAGAAACGCCGACGGATGAAGAGTCGTTCGGGCCTCGCATGACGGCCGCCGTTCCTGTGGACCGCAGCGCGCGAACAATGCACGGGCCCGACTTCTCCTCGCCCGCCGTGGTTTCGATGCCAGGATCCCTCACCCGAACGCCCGCTCG